>CAKZQV010000280.1 GCA_937141895.1 uncultured Verrucomicrobiota bacterium | reverse complement strand
GTGAGGAATTTCTTGCGGAATTCGGCGTGAAGGAGAGCGGGCTGGATCAGATTATTCATACCGGCTATCACACCCTCGGCCTGATCAGCTATCTGACGCAAGGACCGAAGGAAACGCGAGCCTGGACTATTCATCAGGGCGATACTGCGCCGAAAGCGGCGGGGGTGATTCATACCGATTTTGAGCGCGGTTTTATCCGAGCTCAGGTGATTGCCTACAATGATTTTGTGGAAAAGGGCGGTGAGGCGGCGTGCCGTGATGCAGGGTTGCTGCGAACAGAAGGTAAAGAATACATTGTGAAGGACGGCGATGTCATAGAATTTTTGTTTAACGTCTGATTTTTTCCAATGATTGGAAAAAAGCCCGTTCTGTTTTGGAGCGGGTTTTTTTGTGGGTAGGCAAAAAAACAACGCGCAGTAAGGGGAAGAAAACCTGCGCGTTGCTCGGCATGGCGTAACCACGCCTTTCAGGGAGTTGTTATTCAATTAGACCGTGCTGGCAAAGAATGTTCAAAATTAGGACAAAAAAAGCGACGCAAGGAAAAGAGGAGGGAAACCTTGCGCCGCTAAAAACAGTGAACCCAACAGGGAGCCCGTTTTTCAGGGAGTTGTTACGGAGAGTTAGACCTGCCCGCAAAAAATGATTCAAAAATAATTCGTGTTTTTTCGGGGACTGGAGAAAGGAAAAAAAACGGCAGAAGGAAAAGAGGAGGGAAACCTTCTGCCGAAAAACGGGAACCCAACAAGATACCCATTTTAAAATTTATGGTCCTCATCTCGTGAGAACGCAGGGAATTCATCACTAAATTAGAGGGTTGGCGAGAATTTTTTTATTTTATTTCGCAGTTAACTTTTGAGTATCAGCATTATTTGTTCATATAGAGTGAGTAATCAAATAAGGGGAATGTACACATTTTTGGGGATTCGGAATAGGATTTTCCTCCTTTTCGCCCTTTAAGTATCGATTAAGATTCGTGCTTTGAAATTGATGCTGAACGGAGTTTTGGAAAGCGCAACGAATAGATTGTAAGGGCGGTGGCCGTTGGTTACAGTTTTCGCCTGTTTTTCACTGAAAGGAATATTAGTATGAAAAGTTTGTTCGCCGCATTATCTCTCGCCTTCCTTCTGCCTCTCTCAGCGGTCCAGGCCGCTGATGAAATGGCTTTCGTAGATTTAGGGGAGGTTTTCAAGCAGTTCTACAAAACCCAGCTGGCTCAGGATCAGATTCGTCAGCAGGCAGATGATATCAAAATGGAGCGCGAGGAGATCGAGGCGGAAGTGAAAGTGATCAAGGATGACATTGAGCTTCTGCGTAAAGATTCGCGTGACGAAACACTCGGGGAAGATATTCGCGACAATAAGCGCAATCAACTCGAGGAAAAGCTGGTTGAACTCCAGAAAAAAGAGACCGAGATGACGGAGTTTGAAAAGCTGCGCATGGAACAGATGGAGCAGCAGAACACCCGCATGACCAAAAAACTGTTCGATGAAATTCATGAGGTCATTATTCAGCATGCCAAGGCCAAGGGCTATTTGGCGGTGATCGATCGCTCCTCACAAAGCCGAATCGGTACGGATGTCATTCTCTACACGAGCCCCAAAGTGGATATCACCGCAGATATTTTGGCGGTCTTGAATGAGGGTCGTGAGGAGACGAAAAAAGTGGCGCCGGAATTTAAAGTGGAAGAAAAAACAGAGGAGTAGAGCATGAAGCTTTCAGAAATTGCCGAACAGATCGGCGGCACTCTAGAGGGTAATGGGAATTTGGACATTACTGCGGTGGCCGGGCTGCAGGAGGCTTCAGGTGGAGACATCAGCTTTCTGGCCAACCCGAAGTATGCCGCGAAAGTGGCGAAGACCAAAGCGGCGGCCGTGATTGTTCCGTCGGACTGGGATCGGTCGGGCAAATGCGCGTTGATCCGGGTGGACAACTCGGATCAGGCCTTTGCAAAAGTGGCGGAGCTCTTTTATGAACCCGTCCCGGCCCCGGTTGCCGGCGTGCATGCCAGTGCCGTGGTTGCGGAAAGTGCCGTGCTGGGCGAGGGGATTTCGCTTGGGGCAAATGTGGTGATTGAGGACGGCGTGGTGATTGGCGATCATACAGTGATCGAGGCGAACTGCGTGATCGGATATAAATCCACCATCGGAGCAAACTGTCATTTTTACCCGCTGGTTTCGTTGCGTGAATTTACAGAGGTTGGCCATAACGTCATCATTCATAATGGTACAGTTGTCGGCTCCGATGGATTTGGCTATGCGGTACAGGAGGATGGATCGCGCACAAAAATTCCACAGATTGGAAAAGTCGTGATCGAAGACGATGTAGAGCTCGGTGCGAATGTGGCCATTGACCGCGCGCGTTTCGGTAAAACCCGCATTGGGAAAGGAACCAAAATCGATAATCTGGTTCAGGTTGCGCATAATGTGGTGGTCGGCGAACACTCGGTCATGTGCGGTCAGGTGGGTATTTCGGGCAGCAGCACGATCGGATCCAGGGTGATTCTCGCGGGGCAGGCCGGACTTGCCGGTCATCTGGAGGTGGGCGACGGCGCAATCGTCGGTGCTCAGGCAGGCGTGATGCGTGATGTGCCCCCGAAAGATTTCGTCATTGGTTCGCCGGCCATGACTCACCTTCAGGCGAAAAAGGTGATTGCCGGAACCGTTACGCTGCCGAAGCTCAAGGAAAAGGTGAAAAAACTGGAAGCTGAAATTTCGGAACTCACTGCACGGCAAGGGAAATAAACAGGGGGCTCTTAATAGGCCATTTATGTATCGATAAAAAATAACTGCATACATATTTGTATCATTAAAAGCGCGCTTCATATATCGGAAAATTTTGTAACAATTTGGTTCATAGCAAGATAGGGAGCTGTCACTTGTTTGGTACACTACATGCTCACACGTATTCGCTTATTTTTAACATCTGATTGAGTCAGATCCGGTTTTCCAAAGCCTGGAAGCCTGGACTTATTGAAGAGTAGGGTGCATTGCCGCCGGTTGCCGGCGGTGATTTAATTATTAAGGAGATAACATGAGTAATAATATCGAAGCGTTCGGCGATCTCGTATTCGGCCTGCCGGTCATGGAGGCCCGCCTGTCGGCTCCGACTTTTGAATCGCTGAAAAAGACCATCGACTCCGGCTCTGCGCTGGATCCGTCCATCGCTGACGAAGTTGCAGAAGCGATGATGGAATGGGCCATGGAAAAGGGTGCAACACACTATACGCACTGGTTCCAACCGCTCACCGGTTCTACGGCCGAAAAACACGACTCTTTTATTTTTCCTGATTTTAAAGGCGGCGTGGTCACCAGTTTTTCCGGCGATGAACTGATTCAGGGCGAGCCCGATGCCTCGTCGTTCCCATCCGGCGGGTTGCGTGCCACTTTCGAAGCCCGCGGTTACACCGGTTGGGATCCGTCCAGCCCGGCGTTCATTAAATATGATTCTGTTGGCGCGGCTACTCTTTGTGTTCCCACTGTATTCTGCGGTTACAACGGTGAAGCGCTTGACAAGAAGACCCCGTTGCTACGTTCGATGAAGGTGCTTTCCGATCAGACGATTCGTCTCGGTAAGCTCTTTGGTATTGATTGCGGCGATAAAATGGCGCAGGCCACACTCGGCGGTGAGCAGGAATATTTCCTGATCGATCTGGATCTGGTTGCTGAACGTCCTGACCTGCTTCGTACCGGTCGTACGCTCTTCGGAAAAGGGGCCACCAAACATCAGCAGCTCGACGACCACTACTTCGGTGCCATCAAGCCGCGCGTTGCTGCTTTCATGGCTGAACTCGATGCCGTGCTCTGGCAGTACGGTGTGCCGGCCAAAACCCGTCATAACGAAGTATGCCCGGCTCAGTTCGAAATTGCTCCGGTATTTGAAACGCTCAACATTGCCGTTGATCACAACATGATCACCATGGAAGTGTTGCAGGTCACAGCTGAAAAGCATGGGTTTGCCTGCCTACTGCATGAAAAGCCGTTCGCGGCCGTGAACGGTTCGGGTAAGCATAATAACTGGGCCCTGGCTGGCCCGGATGGAAAGAACTGGCTGAAGCCGGGCGATAGCCCGCATGAAAATGCCAAGTTCATGACCATCGTGGTTGCTTTGATGAAAGCGGTTGACACTCATGCCGACCTGCTTCGTGCTTCTGTTGCAACGGCGGGCAATGACCATCGTCTGGGTGCCAATGAAGCACCTCCGGCGGTTGTGTCCGTATTCCTCGGCGACCAGCTCACCGACATTATCGAGCAGATTGAAGCGGGTGGCGCGAGTGCATCCAAGGACGGTGGACACATTCACCTCGGTGTTGATTCACTGCCGAAGTTGCCGCGTGGCAACACCGACCGTAACCGTACTTCGCCGTTCGCGTTTGTTGGGAACCGCTTTGAGTTCCGTGCGGTAGGTTCCAACCAGAGCCCGGCCGGTGCAAACATTGTGCTGAACACTATCGTTGCTGAAGCCTTCGACTACATCTGCACGGAAGTTGAAGCTGCTGTTGAGGGAGGTAAAGAATTCAATGCTGCCCTGCAGGACGTCCTCGCTGCGGTCATCAAAGAGCACAAGCGTATTCTGTATAACGGTGATGGATACACCGATGAGTGGATCAAGGAAGCGACTGAAGAACGCGGTCTGCCCAACTTGGTAACGACAGCCGACGCGCTGCCGGTTCTACAGACGCAGAAAGCGAAAGATCTCTTCTCCAAATACGGCGTACTGTCGAATGAAGAGCTTGAGTCCCGCTATAACATCTATGCAGAGACTTACGAAACGCTGATTGAGATCGAGGCCGAAACTGCAGCGGATATCGCTAAAACGATGCTGATTCCGGCGGCCGTTATGGCCATCAATGAATATGCATCCGTTCCTGCGGTTGCGGGCATCACGGAAGAAATGTCTTCGCTGACTGAAAAAGCGGTTGCCGGTGTTAAAGCACTGGAAGCGGCTGAAGGTCCGGCGGCACAGATCGAAGCGATGGGCGCACTGCGCGAAACCATCGATGCACTCGAAGCTATTGTTCCGTCCGAACTCTGGCCGTTGCCGAGCTACGACGAACTGCTCGAAGTCTAATTGATTCGAACAGATGGATGAAAGGTCCCGCTTCGGCGGGGCCTTTTTTTGTGCATAGAGGTGTGAAAATTTGACTCAGGTGTGAAGGGGTTCTGTCCCGTTTTTTCACAGGGTATGATCTTGGATTTGGGAGTTTTCTAATATATTCGGCCATTTTGCAGCTGGCACGGTTTTTGATTAAGGCACGGGTGTAAGCAAGGCTTCCGCAAAATATGCGGGGCGATAATCAAAAGCGAAAGGAGTGCAAAATGTATTGGAATGATCCCAGAGCATGGAGCCCATTTGACGAGCTCCGTTCCCTTCAAAGGGAAATGAACCGCTTTTTCAGCGGTTACGAAAACGGCACTGCCATGTCCCGTTTCCCGGCGCTGAATGTGTGGGGCAATGAAGATCAGGTGGTGGTCACGGCGGAGCTTCCCGGCCTTAACCCCGAAGATCTGGATGTGAACGTGGTTAACAACCAGTTAACGATTAAAGGCGACCGCCACGGTGATAAACCGGCCGAGGATTCCGTATGCCATCGCGCCGAACGCGAATCGGGCACGTTTGTCCGAACCATCCGTTTGCCGTATACGGTCGAAAACGATCAGGTGACGGCGAAGTACGAAAATGGTGTGCTGCATGTTCACATGCCGCGCCATGCAGCAACCAAACCGAAACGTATTCAGATCAAAGCATCCTAAGGAGGTGGACGTTATGAAGGATAGAAAAGAAAACGCTGTGCAGAAAGTGGAGCAATCTGAAATGACCCGCACCGGAAAAGAGTATGTTCCGGCTGCGGACATTCATGAGAAGGATGATGCCATTCTGATTCGGTTCGATATGCCGGGGGTTACCCGAGAGGATGTCGATATCCGGTTGGATAATTCGGAGCTTGAGGTGTCTGCCAAACAGAGCGAAATCAAGCCGGAGGGCATGGATCTGATTATGGGAGAATATGAAACCGGCGTATTTTGTCGGAAATTCACGATTCCCCAGCTGATCGACCGCGAAAATATCAAGGCGCAGTTGCGCAACGGCGTTCTGGATCTGGAGCTGCCCAAAGCCGAACAGGCCAAACCGCGCAAAATTGAAATTACAACCGGAGCATAATGCAAGGAGGATAAAACGAGATGAAAGACGCATTGATTCCTTTTCGTAAACGATCGATGCGCAGTTCCCGCGAACATGAAGCTGATCCGTTTGCGCAGTTGTCCCGGGAGCTTGATGGGTTGATGAGTGCCTATTATGGCCGGTTCCAGAAACGGGAACCGGTCATGGAGCAGGACTTCGGTATCGAGCTCTATGAAACGGATCGGGAAGTGCGCGTCCGCGCGGAACTGCCGGGCATGAATAAAGAAGACATTCAGATCGCCCTCGATGAGGATGTGCTGACCATTCGGGCGATTCGTAAAGAAAGCAGTGAAAGGCGAAAACGGAATTATCATATTTCGGAAGTGCATTACGGTGGGGTCAGTCGGTCTATCCATTTGCCGGTGCAGGTCGATGGTGAAAAAGCGGCGACAAAATTTAAAAGGGGTGTTCTGACACTCCGGCTGCCTAAGACCAATCAGCTGAAGCTCGACCGAAGGCGTATTACGGTAAGTGCTGACTAGATGATGCGTTCCGGTTTCCAACCATTGGAAACCGGAACTTCATTGGAATGAATACGTGAGTGTAAAATACAAAGATTATTATGAATTGTTGGGTGTTGAACGCAATTCCAGCGATGCCGCCATCAAAAAGGCTTATCGCAAGCTTGCGCGAGAATTCCATCCGGACGTGAATAAAGAGCCGGGGGCGCAGACGCGCTTTCAGGAAATCTCCGAGGCCTACGAAGTGCTCGGCGATCCTGAAAAACGAAAGCGCTATGACCAGCTCGGCGCCAACTGGCAGCAGGGGCAGGAGTTCACGCCTCCGCCAGGATGGGAGAATGTGCAGTTTGACTTTGGTGGTCAGGGCGGTGCGAACGGTTTCAAATTTGGCGGTGGCGGGTTCAGCGATTTCTTCGAATCCATTTTCGGAAATATGATGGGCGGTCATACCGGTTTCCAATCTTCGGAAAAGTTCGGGCCGCGTCCGCAGCGCCGTACCCACGATGAAGTCGAGCTTACGGTATCGCTCGAAGAAGCATTTCGCGGTGGAACCAAACGCATCAAGGTCTATGCTGCTGACGGCGTCACCCCGAAAACCTACGATCTTAAAATTCCGCCCGGTACCCGCGATGGTGCAAAACTGCGTTTGCGGAATCAGGGACATACCGGCGATCTTTTGGTCCGGATTTCAATTGCTCCACACCCGCGTTTCACGGTTGATGGAGCAGATCTCTGGATGGAGGTGGAACTCGCTCCGCACCAGGCCGTGTTGGGGGACAAGGTGGCGTTGCAGTTGGTGGATGCACGTGCTTCGCTGAATATTCCGCCCGGTACGCAACCCGGTCGCAAGTTTCGGTTAAGCGGAAAGGGACTCAAGAAGCCCGGCGGGGGTCGGGGCGATCTCTATGCCGTGGCCAAGGTTGTCGTGCCTTGCAATCCGACCCTCGAGGAAAAACAACTATACGAACAGTTGGCCAGGCTGGACGGGCGAAAAGGAAACTAGCAGGAGGATATGTCGTGTCTCTATTACGATTGCTTGATTCTATTTTGGGGCTGTACGAATTCGGTTTGATTCTCTACGTACTTTGTTCGTGGATACTGCACCCGGCGGCCTATGCTCTGCGGCGGTGGCTGACTTGCGCCTACGAGCCCGTGCTTGTCCCGCTTCGCCGGTGGATACGCGCGCCGGTATTCGGCGGAACAGCCATCGATATCAGCCCGCTCTTCCTCATCATTGCCATTTGGCTGGTGCGCGGCATCCTCATCCGTTGAGCGGCGTGCCGCCGGCCGGCACATGGCGCGGTAGGATCAGACAAAAGGTGGAGCCTTCGCCCAAACGGCTATCGACCTGTACGGTTCCTCCGTGCGCCTCGGCAATGGCCCATACCATGCTGAGTCCCAGTCCGAGTCCCGGCGTGCCCCGGCTGGGTTCGGCGCGGTAGAGCCGATTCCATATTTTTTCCATATCCCCTTCGTCGATACCGCACCCCTGGTCTTCGACCCGTAGTACCACTTCTTTTTCGGATGAGCTTCCGCCAAGGGTCACCGTCGTGTTGGCTTCGCTGTATTTCAGGGCGTTGTCGATGAGGTTGGCCATGCATTGCCGCATCCGCATCCGGTCGGCTTCGACGGTCAGGTAGGTGGGCACGTTGTTGCGCAACGCAATGTTTCGTTCCTCGGCCACGATCGAGTAAAGTTCGATCACCTCGTCGGCTAGCTCGCGCAGGGAGAAGGATTCCGGGGCGAGCGCCATACCGCCCGCCCGCGCTTCGGCCAGATCCATCAGCGCGTTAAGCAGTTGCAGGATGCGGTCTGATTCCTCCATGCAGTCGGCCAGCGCCTCGCGCTGCACCCGCAGGTCGGGTTCGGCCTGCAGGGCGTGCTCAGCTGAGTTGCGCAGGTGGGTCATCGGGGTGCGCAGATCGTGGGCGACATTATCGAGTGCTTCACGCGAGCCTTTCACCAGTTTTTCATTCTGGTCGAGCACCTTGTTGAAGAGGGCTCCCAAAACTGCCAGTTCGCCCCGTTGCCTTTGCGCCGGGACTCGCCGTTTTTGATCGCCGGTGACCACGATATGCTCGGCGGTATCCACTAGTGCACGCAAGGGGGAGAGCGCGCTGCGCGAAATCAGCCACCCGCCCAGCAGACTGATCAGCAGGGCGGGAAATAGAATGCGAAGTCCGGTGCGTCGCAGGTGAGTCATGACAACCCGGCCGGCCGCATTGCTGTGGCCGACCTGCAAATAATATCCTCCGCTGAGCGGCTGCGTCCCGACCATCCAGCTGCCATCCGCTTCTTCTTCGGCAAGCATGTCCCAACGCGATTTTCCGTGGATGTCGCCGGCCTTTCGCATCTTGTGGTCAAGCAGATTCCAAAGTGGGTGCGAGACGGTGATGAAGCGAACCTGGTTGTAGCGGTCGACAATGCGCACGAACACCGGTTCTGTCTGGGTGACCGGTTGGCTGAAATAGTTGGCCAACGCCGATTCTCCGCCATGTCGGTAGAGCGTGCTGAATTTTTCAACCTGAGCCTGGATCACATCGCGATCACGTTGTTGCATAATGCGGTCGACCAGTTGGTAGATCACCGTGAAGAGCACGGTGAATGATACGGCGAGAAAGACGGTGGAGAGCAGTGCGAGGCGAAAGGCG
>CAKZQV010000279.1 GCA_937141895.1 uncultured Verrucomicrobiota bacterium | reverse complement strand
TCGCCGGTTGCGTCACTTCAACAATCAGCATAATATAAGCGTGGGCGGTGCCCGATGGCACAATCAGTTCCGGCACGGTTACTTTTGTAAAATCAGGGGATGGCGCGTTCACCTTTTTTTCCACCTCGGAAAGAATCTTTCCCGTAATATCCACGCAAATGATGGAAATCTTCACGTGCGAACAGTTATATTTAACCTTGCCGGCCACATCCAGACTGCCCTTGATGACGTAACCCGGCGACGCTTTAGGAATGACTTTAGCACATGCCTTGACGCCGGGAGCTTCCCCCTTTGAAATGGCACAATAGGCCGATTTTTTTCCGCTGGAAGCCTCGGTATCATTGACCGCCCAACCTTCGCCCTGCGCGTTCCAACCCGAAAAATCCCCCGACTCAAAACTGCTTGTAGTCACTGCAGCACGAGTAGAAAACAGGGCAGTAATAAATACCACCACAGCAAATATTTGGATGTTTCGGACAGCCGTCATTAATTAAACCATACCCTTTGGCTTCGTTTTGAAGAATTCACTTATGAGTCATACGCACATAATATGCCAGATTTATTTAGTCTTATAACTAAATCTGAACATTTACCTAAAAAAACACAGTCTCAGGTACTAGAAGATTTAGGATTCGCTCAGGCGCTTGGCTTCCTGATCAACATGAAACCAATCATGGGATGCTTTCAGAATTTCGGGAATTCGCTCCGCAAACGGACTTGCAGACAGGCAGTTCCAATCCTTCGAATCAACATCAACCGCCTGCTGCCCCGGGAACCAGTGCGAGGCATTGCCCAGCAGGTTATACCGCATTTTAGCAAATTCGCGGAGTCCCAGTCCCCGATCAAAGGTCCAAAGCCGCAAAATTTCGCGCACATTGATTTCGCCCGGAACATTCGGATAATGCGGTAGCCCCTCGTGCCAATGCTTTACCCAATCCGATCCGAGATCATTTCCCAAGGATTGGAAAATCCGTTGCTCAATTTCTCCAACCTGTGGAGTGTTCCAATGGTTGGAAACCGCATCCACATGTTCATCAAAATCCGTTGGACGCGCCGCTCCGATACTTAAGGTATGCACTTCCGGCCGGGCCAGACAATAGAGCGCGTTCCATTGCATCGGCGTCAGCGGCTCCGTGAGTGCCGCCATTTTTTCTGTTGGATTATAAAGCATGCCGCCTTTGTCGTTCGGACTGATGATAAAAACGCCCATATCCTGCTTCGCCGCCGCTTCTACCATCGGCCAGTGCAGCTGATCATAAATAAAATACCAATGCAGATTCACATAATCGAATTCACCGGTTTCGCAGGCCGGCACCACAACTTCCGGTCCGGCATGCGTGGAAAACCCACAAAACCGCACGCGCCCTTCTTTCTGCAGGTGCCGAACGGCTTCCAAACACCCGCCTTTTTTCAGGCAGGTTCCAATGTGCTCTTCCAGATTTATGCCATGAATCGACAGAAAATCGACATACTCAACGCCTAGATAATTCATGGACGTTTCAAATACTTCCAGAAATTCTTCTGCTGTTTCCTTAACCCCGATTTTGGTCTGCAACAAAAAGCGATCTCGATCAATTTTAGGCAAAACCCACCCGAGCTGCATTTCCGAGGGCCCATACCCGCGCGCCGTTTCAATGTGATTAATCCCCAGCTCCAACGCCCGATGTACTGTGGCTTCCAGATTTTCCTGAATCTTTGAATCGATTTTATTCGGTTCCAGATCCTCCCAGCCTTGCTGATAACGCATGCCCCCGCACGTCAGCACCGGCATCTGAATGTCTGTTCGTCCAAATCGTTTGGTTGGTATACTCATTTTTTATCCAATTCGCCGCGGATCAGTTCTGCGGTCTTTTTTCCAATGCCTGGAACTTCGGCAAGCTGCTCAACCGTCGCTCGGCTCAACCTCAACATAGAACCAAAGTGTTTCAAAAGAATCTCTTTTCGTGAATGTCCAATCCCTGGAATCTCATCCAACCGCGACTCCATAATACGCTGGCGTCTAAGATCGCGGTGATACGTAATCGCAAAACGGTGCGCCTCATCCCGCAGCCGCGTCACCACCGTCAGCGCAGCCGAATATCGAGGCAACACTAGGTTGCCCGAGTTTTCAGTATAATCCCAAACGATTTCTTCATACCGCTTAGCTAAGCCAACGATGGGCAGATCATCCAGCCCCAATATCCGCAATTCTTCTTTCGCCGCGCGCAGTTGTGTGATGCCGCCGTCGACCATAACCAGTCCCGGCATCGGTTTCTTTTCATTCTGCAAGCGAGAATATCTTCGATGCACCACCTCGGCCATAGAGCGCGGATCATCCGCGCCCTCCACCGTTTTAATTCTAAACCGGCGATAACGATTTGGGTACGGCACGCCGTCCACGGCGCAAACCATACTGGCCACCGAGTTTGTGCCCGAAATATTCGAAATATCAAAACACTCAATCACGCGCGGTTCATTTGAAAGATTCAACTGTTTCTGCAGTTGCTTCAAACCCTCGCGCGCTTCGTCCTGCTTCATTTTATGCGTTTTTCGAACCTTGGCTTTTTCACGCACGGCGTTATTCAAATGAAACAACACATCCCGCAAAGCGGCCGCTTCTTCAAATTTAAGTTCGGCCGACATCCGTTCCATCTCGGCGCGCAGTTCTTTCAACATCTCCATCCGTTCACCGCGTAGAAAAGCGCAGACTTCGTCCACCCGCCGCCGGTATTCTTCCGGAGATACCTTGCCTATGCAGGGCGCGGAGCAGTTGGCAATGATGTCATCGTTACAATGTTTATACGTCTCTTCATCCGGCATGCGCGGCCGGCAGCGACGCAGACCGAATTTACGTTCCAGAAATTCCACCGCCACTTTAGCGGCCATGCCCGAGGTGTAGGGCCCGAAATATTCCGCCCCATCATTTTTTTTGATCCGGCATTTTCCAATGGTTGGAAACGGATGTTGCACATCCACCCGAATCATCTGGAACCGTTTATCATCTTTCCAGAGCGTGTTATAGTGCGGACGGTATTCCTTGATCAGCTTGCCTTCCGTCAGAATCGCTTCGGCCTCGCTCTTGAGCACGACAATATCGAAATCTTCGATCGAGCTGATCAGGCTGCGGATTTTCGGTTGGGCCGTGCGGCGGGTGGGCGGCCGGAAATAGCTCTGCACACGTTTCCGTAAGGACGCGGCTTTTCCGATATAGATGATTTTACCATCGCGATCGCGCATCATGTAGCAGCCCGGTTGGTCGGGTAGCTTCTTCAGCTTTTCTCGGATGGCCTTCGAAAATTCCATAAATTGAAAATATACGCCTTGCCGAACCCGAACGCAAAACAACTTCAAATCCGAGAACGTAACCGTTAGCATGATTCAATGCCTTTTCACCTGTCATTCAAACGTTTACGCATCGGCGCCCTGCTCCTTATACTATTGGCCCTGCTCTCGATTCCTTTGGCGGATGTATGGATCAGGGCCGACAGCCGGAAACTGGCATTTCATTCCACCGATAATATTCCGGCATCAAAAGTAGGTCTTGTGCTCGGGTGCGGACCGAACATTTATTTTCACTATCGCATCAAAGCCGCGGTCGAACTGTTTGAATCCGGAAAAGTCGACTACCTCCTTGTGAGCGGGGATAACGGAACCGTCTATTATGACGAGACCAGCGCCATGAAAACGGCGCTCATTCGGCACGGGATTCCCGAAG
>CAKZQV010000278.1 GCA_937141895.1 uncultured Verrucomicrobiota bacterium | reverse complement strand
TGGATGCTCCCCCCATTCTGAAGAATCCCCGGAAACAACGCCCCATAGATATTAGGGATCCATCCACGGCCATCGAAATAACTTAATCCCGTCGCACTCAGGGTCCAGACGGTTGCAGCGTCCTGGCACAGGAGCGCGGCGACCATATCATCGGCCAATCCATCCCGCTCGGTGTAGTGGATCGATTCGTCCTCCTTGAGGCATCGTACGCCAGCCCCTTCATGAGCGACCCAAAGATCACCATCCGGCGTGCTGTCCAGATCCATGCATTTCGAGCTGCCACCATAACCTTTCGGAATTTTTTCGAGCAACGAACCGTTCAACGCCCACAGCCCATACGTGCCGATAACGATGGTTCCATCGGGACGTTGCGTGAAATGCCAGACTCTGTCCGGATTCGCTCGATGCTCGAAGCGATAGGTCCCGATCCCATCGGGTATCGCGTGAATCAGGCCCCCTAGATCCGAGAAAAAACGATTCATCGTTCCAAACCAGATGCCCCCGTCTTCATCCTCGAACAGCGACGTCGGACTCAATTGAAACGGTAACTCTTCATGAATCGTCCGCGTCCAAGTTCCCTGTTCATCCAGAAATGCGGAGGCCGCTTCGTTTTTATGACTCCCAATGACCCAAATGGGACCGTTTCGACTGCATAACAAGGCTATCGGGGTGTCGATTAACCCATCCCGCTGATCATACTGAAGCCACTCCGCTCCGCGCTGGCAAACCACATGCCCCTGAATATCCAGAAACCAGCGTGCCCCAAATCGATCCTCACCCTGAAAAATAAGCCCCTCAACGGTTTCCCAACGCGCATGGGAGAGATCAACCCGATACACTTTTCCGTGAAGTTTGCCCACCCAGAGATGCTGCTTTTCATCCAGCATAAGTTGGGGAAAACTACTGGTATCCTGAGTGGGATAGCTGAAGGACTCCCAATTTTTACCGACCTCAAGAAACACTTGGGAGGGCGATGCGACAAAACGCTTTCCGGCTGCTGATCGGACTAACGCGTGATTGCTTTGGTCGCCATCGCGCGACTCAGACAACGGCCAAACTTCGGATGTTCCAACCGGTATATCTAGGATGTACACCTTCGGCCCAAAGCTAGCCCAGGTTCGACCATCGTCCATCTCAAACATGCTGATATTTTGATCAAGACTTACTGTTTCTGGAACTTTCATACTTAGACAAGCATTCGGTTCATTAACCGGCCGTCGAGGGTCGATGCGCGCGAACCAGCCAGACGTATATCCAACCGTGAGCATTCCGTCAGCCGCCTCATAGATGCCAACGACCAAGCCTTGGTGGCTCGATGAAAAATCGGGGAGAACCTCCATCACCGCTCTTTCAGGCAATAAATCGATGATTCCATCCACATGCTTAGATTCCGTCCATAGCTTTACGGACTGGTCTTGGACATGCAAAAAACCGCGCGAAGAACCAACCCAAACGCCGCCATTCACGGAAGGCGTCAGGCAGGTGAGCCTAATGGTACTTGGGGACTGAACCGGAAACACTTGTTTCCACTGCAGGTCTTTGTATCGATACACCGCATTCCGGCTCAAGGCATAAACATGACCTTCCTGCGAAACCGTCAGATGCTCAACGGCATCATCCTCAAACCCGCTCTTCCTGTTATGCCGTTCCCAATGGATCCCATCATAGTGTAACAACCCGTTATTTACCCCAAACCAGATCGAGCCATCCGGCGCACTCGCTATACACCTGAAACCGGCACTGTCCAGCTCCGCCATATGATGCCAACGCCACATCTCTCCGAGGGCAGGAGGAGCCGGTTGAGGCTGATAGGGCTGCACCGCGTTCACATTCGAATGCAGCAGGACAGAAAATGCCCAGCAAAAAAACAGAACCGGCCATCTGCTATTCACCATTTTCGACCTGTTTTTATGCCCTAAAATCAACATATGAACGCAACCTCACCGTCGGCCCATCGGACAGACCTCGATCTTTGAGGCTAACGATATCACAAAATGGTAATAGGAAAACTCTAACCAACGAGGAAGTATTCAGTCGCTCAAAATCAAACCCATTTTAATCCATAGCTCCCCGCGATCAAAAACTGCGTTCTCCACCGATGTCTTCATCATCTCCCTCTTTGTTAAAGTGCATTTACCGGAAAGACAGCAACGGAACGAAGTGTAGTGGCAAACTAAGCCATTCCGGAATCTAGGATGAAAGACGCCCTCTTCGATTTTCCAATCACTGGAAATTCTTCCGCGGATTGAGTCGTAATGCCCCTTGGCCCACGTGATGCCATGCCCGACCTCCGGCTTCATCCGGATTTCTTTGTACCCCGCGCTCTCAGTATCAAAATGGAAGGAGCCGAGTTCCACAGTTTCAGCGCCTTATTCGGCTTTTGCGGGTGTGATCGTGTGCTTTCCCTCTGCAAGAAGCTTACTCATGGTCTTGACGATTTCCAGATACTCCGGGTTTTTCGCGACATTCTCGTTTTCTTCAGGATCTTTCGAGCGGTCGAAAAGCATACGTTGT
>CAKZQV010000277.1 GCA_937141895.1 uncultured Verrucomicrobiota bacterium | reverse complement strand
TCGCCTCCGGGTGTGGGCCTCATCTCCCCACCGCCGCACCATGATATCTATTCCATCGAGGATCTGGCGCAGCTGATCTACGACCTGAAAAACTCAAACCGCGATGCCCGCGTGAATGTAAAGCTGGTATCCGAAGCTGGCGTAGGCACGATTGCCGCTGGTGTGTGTAAGGCAAAAGCCGATGCCGTTCTGATTGCGGGTTATGACGGAGGCACCGGTGCTTCACCGCTCAGCTCCATCAAACATGCCGGTCTACCGTGGGAGCTCGGTCTGTCCGAAACCCACCAGACCTTGGTCCGTAACCGCCTGCGTAACCGTATTGTGGTTCAGGCTGACGGCCAGATGAAAACGTCGCGCGACCTCGCCATTGCTACCCTGCTCGGTGCGGAAGAGTGGGGCGTGGCCACCGCGGCACTCGTGGTGCAAGGCTGCATCATGATGCGTAAGTGCCACAGCAACACTTGTCCGGTCGGTATTGCAACCCAGCGTGGGGAACTGCGTGCAAAATTTGAAGGCAATCCAGACCACGTCGTAAACTACTTTGAATTCCTCGTGGCCGGTCTGCGCGAAATCATGGCTGAACTCGGCTTTAAGACCATCGACGAAATGGTCGGTCAGTCTCAGGTGCTGAAGTTCCGCGAAGATGTGGACCACTGGAAATATAAAAACCTCGATCTCTCGCCGATCCTCTATAAGGAAACGATCGGTGCAGATGAAGGCGGCACGTTCCATAGTAAAGATCAGAACCATATGCTCGAAAGCGTGATTGACTGGAAGCTGATCGATGCGGCCAAGAATGCTCTTGAGAATGGTGAAAAAGTTCATGCTGAATTTGATGTCATCAACACCGATCGCTCGGTGGGTACGATCCTGTCGCATGAAATGACCAAAATCTATAAGGATAAAGGTCTCCCGGACGGCACCATTCACTTTAAGCTGAATGGTTCTGTGGGCCAGTCTATGGGCGCCTTTATGAATAAGGGTATTGAGCTGGAGCTGGAGGGCGATGCCAACGACTATGTCGGTAAAGGCCTTTCCGGCGGTCATCTGGCCATCTATCCGAGCAAGGGCGCACAGTTTGTTGCCGAGGAAAATATCCTCGTCGGCAACGTCTGCTTCTACGGAGCAACCGGCGGTAAGGCCTACATTCGCGGCGTGGCCGGCGAACGTTTCTGTGTTCGTAACTCCGGCGTTGAGGTGGTGGTTGAAGGCATCGGCGACCACGGTTGTGAATATATGACCGGCGGTAAGGTGGTCATTCTGGGACGAACCGGCGGAAACTTCGGCGCGGGTATGTCTGGGGGCATTGCCTACATCTACGACGTCGACGGCGATTTTGCTGAAAAGTGCAACATGGAAATGATTGAGCTCGAAAAGGTGCATGCCATCCAGGAGATCGAAGATCTCAAGACCATGATCACCACCCACCAGCAGAAGACCGGATCCCCCGTTGCGGCAGATATGCTGGCGGATTGGGATGGGGCACTGGAAAAATTTGTGAAAGTCATCCCTTCCGACTACAAACGGATGCTCAACTATATCGAGCAGGCCCGCGAAAAGGGTGAATATGAAACCGAAGAGCAGATCATCGATGCCGCATTCGATATGCACATCGCTGCACTCAACGGCTAATTTGTAAGGAGATTTAGTTATGGGAAAACTGACTGGATTTTTAGAATACGTTCGAACCACCAACCCGATGCGCCCCGAAGAGGAGCGCGTGAAGGACTGGGAAGAAGTGTATGTTCTGCGCGATGAACAGACCTGCCAGGAGCAGGGCGCCCGTTGTATGGACTGCGGGGTCCCGTTCTGCCACCGCGGGGAGATGATGGATGGCGGCGCAAGCGGCTGCCCGATCAACAATCTCATTCCGGAATGGAACGACCTGATCTATCGAAATCGCTGGCGCGAGGCGCTCGACCGTTTGCACCACACTAATAACTTCCCGGAAGTGACTGGACGTGTTTGTCCGGCTCCGTGCGAAGCGGGCTGCGTACTCGGCATTAACGAACCGTCGGTAACGATCCACGACAACGAACGTACCATCATCGACAAGGGCTTCGAAAACGGCTGGGTTGTCCCCGAGCCGCCGGAAGTCCGTACCGATAAAAAGATCGCGATTGTAGGTTCCGGCCCGGCCGGCCTGGCCTGTGCTCAGCAGTTAAATCGCGCCGGTCATAACGTGACCCTGTTCGAACGCTCCGACCGCATCGGCGGACTGATGATGTACGGTATTCCGAACATGAAGCTCGATAAAGGCGTCATGCAGCGTCGTAACGATATTATCGAGCAGGAAGGCGTCGTCTACAAAACCAACATGGAAGTTGGAAAAGACATCAGTGCTGCCGAGCTGAAAAAAGATTTCGATGCCGTTGTTCTCGCAACCGGCGCCACCAAACCGCGTGATCTTCCGGTTGAAGGCCGCGAGCTCAAGGGCGTTCACTTTGCGATGGAATTTCTCCACGCCAATACCAAGTCGCTGCTCGACAGTAATCTGGAAGATGGCAATTACATCACCGCCAAAGATAAAAAAGTGATTGTCATCGGCGGTGGTGACACCGGTACCGACTGTGTGGGCACCTCGTTGCGTCACGGATGTGAGCGCGTCTCCCAGCTCGAAATTATGCCGCAGCCGGAAGCCGATCGTAACCGTGTATCCAATCCTTGGCCGCAGTGGCCGGCTAACCTGAAGACCGACTACGGTCAGCAGGAAGCCATTGCCTTGCAAGGCACCGACCCGCGGACGTTCTCCGTTATGACCACCAAGTTTG
>CAKZQV010000276.1 GCA_937141895.1 uncultured Verrucomicrobiota bacterium | reverse complement strand
CCATGGTTTGAACCTATTTTCAGGAACAATGGGATCATGCGCTGAAGGTTGATCCCGAGTTTATCTTTATTACGGGGTGGAACGAATGGGTGGCCCAGCGCTTTATCTATGATGGAAAGAAAAAACGTCCATTCACAGGGGGCACCA
The DNA here is from genome assembly GCA_937141895.1 of uncultured Verrucomicrobiota bacterium. Lineage (GTDB taxonomy): Bacteria > Verrucomicrobiota > Kiritimatiellia > Kiritimatiellales > Pontiellaceae > Pontiella. Next base: position 2,977 of record CAKZQV010000276.1, on the reverse strand, counting down.
TCGACCCCGGCGACACGTGGTTTATCGATCAGTATTCCATTGAATACAGTCGCGACTGCGAGCCGATGCGCGGTGGATTTGAGGATAATTATTATTACCAGATGGTTTCCAATATCCGGAAGTTCAAGGGCGTTGATCCCATGCCGACGGTTTCCAAAGATTGGAAAATTTCGATTGATGGAAGTTCCAATGATTGGAAAAACGTTGAACCGGAATTCAGGGATGATGTCGGGGACACGCGGCATCGTAATCATGAGGGTTATGCTGATGCGGGACCATATGTCAATGAGTGGGGTCGCAATGATATGGTGTCCTGTAAAACTGCGCGGGATCGCGAACATCTTTATTTTATGGCTCGGACGGCTGAACCGCTGAAAATGAAAAAAGGGGACCACAGCTGGATGAATCTGCTGATCCGTTTGAAGGGGCGTGATTTGCCGAACTGGCAGGGCTTTCATTTTCGTATTGTTCCCGAGCTGGAAGGTTCTGGAAAAGCCGCGCTTTGTGCGTGGCGCGACGGAAAGTGGGAAAAAATGAAGACCATTCCATGTGCATCGGGTGCCGATTTTGTGGAGCTGGCCTTTCCGCTGGGCCAATCGGATTTCCAAACCTTGGAACTGGAATTTAAGTGGTTCGATCATATGCCGGAACCGCTGGATGTGCTCGATTTCCAGGACCATGGCGACACCGCGCCGAACAACCGTTTTCGGTATGGGCTGCAATTTAAATCAAAATGACTGGATTCATAATGAATATAATTCGAACTTGTTTTATCTGTATTTCCATCTGGCTGACGGGGTTCTGTTGCGCTCAGGAAAAATTTCGCCCAGTCTGGGAAAAAGCGGAATGGATCGGCTATACGCATGATGTTCGTGACGCAAGACTTGCGGAGCGTGCTTTTTTGACGCAAAGCATGAAGAAGTCAGAAAACAAGCGGACATCGGTGTCTCCGCTGTTGCGCAAATCCTTTGATGTTGAAAAGCCGATTCGTTCCGCGCAGGTGATGGTATGCGGGCTGGGGCTGCATGAACTATATGTGAATGGGCAGAAGGTCGGTGACCGGGTATTGGAGCCGGCTCCGACGTCCTATGACAAACGTTCATTTTACAATGTGTATGACGTGAAATCTTTGCTTGAGCCGGGCCGGAATGCCATGGGGTTGATGCTGGGCAATGGTTTTTATGGGCAGGGCTTCGCGTTTACCTACGGTTTATTTTACGGTAAACCTCGCGCGAAATTACTGCTGACCATTCAATATGTCGATGGCTCAAAATCCATCATTTCCTCTGATGCCAGCTGGCGCGCTGCACAGGGGCCCATTGTTTTTGATAATATTTATGCGGGCGAAACCTATGATGCACGGTTGGAGATTCCGGGATGGAGCAATCCGAGTTTTGATGCATCGAGTTGGAAGCCGGTGGAGCTGATGGATGCGCCGACGGCGAACTTGGTGGATCAGCGTCTGGAGCCCATGCGTAAAAAGCGTGAAGTTAAACCGATTGCGATTTTGCCTGCTGAGAACGGTGAGTGGATCATCGATATGGGTGAAAATATGACGGGTTGGTTGCAGCTGCGTACGGATGCGCCAAAGGGCACAAAAATTCAGATGCGTTTTGCCGAACTGCTGATGCCGAACGGAAAAGCCATCGATACCGCCAGTACGGGCGTTCATGCGACGGGCTGTGAACAGGTGGATATCTACATTTGCAAAGGGGGCGGGGAAACATGGGAGCCGCGTTTTACCTATCATGGATTTCGCTATGTGCAGATTAAAGGGCTTCCGAAAAAGCCGGAGCTTGCCGATTTTTCCGGCTGGTTTGTTCGTTCGGATCTGGCGCGTGCGGGGGATTTTGAATGTTCCGACCCGATGTTGAATACGTTCTATGACGTTTCACTCCGTACAATAGAGGGTAATGTCCAGGGCCTGTTGAGCGACTGCCCGCACCGCGAGCGGTGCGCGTGGCTGGGCGATATGCATGCGGCGGCGGAAGTGATTTCCATGAACTATGACGCCCATAGATTATGGCGCAAACATATCGCCGATTTTAGAACGGTGCTCGGCGTTGCTGGGCCGGTGCCCCGGCACTATCCCGAAGATGATTCAGCGCCGAGAGATCCGCGTGCGCCAGCCAATATTGCTTGCGGTAAACGGCTGTGCGGACAGGCCCGGCCGGATTGGGGTATGGCGATGGTGTTGGTTCCATGGGTGAACTGGCTCTATTACGGGGATCAGGAGACCGCCGAGAACGCTTGGCCGATGATGTGTGACTATATGGATTATCTATCTGAACATGAGGTTCGCGACTATCTCATCAAAGAGGGGTATGCCTATGGGGATTGGTGCCCGCCGGGTGGAAATAAGAAAATGGATGCAAAGCCGCAGCTGACGGCCAGCGCGTTGTATTATCGCTCGGCAAAAGCGATGGAACAGATGGCGAAACTGCTTGGTAAGAAAGAGGAGCAACAGGAATATGGAACATTGGCGGCATCGATTAAAAGGGCCTTCAATGAAAAGTTTTTCAATCGCGAAATGGCGGATTATGGCTCGCAAACCGCGACGGCGATGGCGCTGAATCTTGGGCTGGTGCCAGATGGAAAAGAAGTCCTTGTGGCAGCCGGGTTGAGCCGGTTGATCATGGAGAAAGATAACGGCCATTATACCACGGGTATCATGGGGCATCGCCATCTGTATACGGCACTCAATGATTATGGATTTGGTGAAACCAGTGCGAAGCTCTGGAGCAATACCGATTATCCGAGCCTGGCTTTTCTAACGGAGAAACATGGTTTAACCACCTGGCCGGAAGTGCCGATGGATTGGCCGGAAGGACAGCGGTATCAAAGAAACTCCTTTAATCATCCGATGCACAGTGCATTTGCGGTGAGCTTTCATGAGAGTCTAGGGGGTATTCGGCCGGATCCGGATTCTCCGGGATTTGAACGCTTTGTTCTGAAACCTTGTTTTCTGCCGGGCCTG
>CAKZQV010000275.1 GCA_937141895.1 uncultured Verrucomicrobiota bacterium | reverse complement strand
GGGTAAGAGTGCTTGTTGATGATATGCCGAAAGACTGGACCGATAGAGGAACCGCGCTGGTTTCGAGACGCAATAATGTTGAAGTACGCCGGTTTAATCCCGGGCGCACACGAAAAGGCTTAGTTTCGCGTGCCTATCAAATGAGCACTCAATTTAAGCAGCTCAACCGTCGCATGCATAACAAACAGCTGATGGTTGACGGAACCTGGGGAATCATCGGTGGACGAAACCTCGGAAATCCTTATTTCGGTCTGAGCAAAAAATACAACAACCGAGATTTGGATATGATTCTAACCGGTGAAGTGATCGGTGAAATGGCCGATGATTTTGACGAATACTGGAATGCCGATGCCGCTTATCCGGGAGAAGCTATGTATGGCGATGTCTCAGAAAAGAAAGTGAAGAAACTCTGGGGCCGGTTTCAGGATTATATCCAGAACGATCAGGAACTCTTTAAGCAAACCAGCATCATGTATGAGCCGAAGGATTGGTCCGAACAGTTCAAAGCGCTGAACGGGAAGGTGGTTTATGGAACCGGGCAGTGTCTTCAGGATGCACCTGAAGTGGTCGGTGATGAACGTGGCATGAGGTTGGCCGAACAAATGAATATGCTGGCCCCGGAAGTGCAGTTGATTTCCTGCATTATCACGCCGTATATGATTCCCACCAAAGACCAGATCGAAAGCATCGCACAGTCCGTGGAGCAAGGCCGAAGGATTCAGCTTTTGGTCCCATCGATGAAATCAAACAACCATACCATGGCACATAGTCATTATAAAAAATACCGCAAGAAACTGCTGGATGCCGGAGCAGAACTTTATGAATTCCGCGGACAACCTTCGGAAGAGCTCCGGGCCATGAGCGACACGTATCCGATTAAGTCCAAATTTATCTCACTGCACACGAAAGCGTTTGTGCTCGATGACCACTGGGTTTTACTGGGTTCCCTGAATGTGGATCCGCGCTCCATCAATATTAACACCGAACACATGATGATTATCGACTCGCCGGAACTGGCCAAACAGCTGCGTGAGGACTACGACTGGATGATTGATCCTTCCAACTCCTGGAAAGTTTACTGCAACGAAAAGGGCAAGATTCAATACGAATCCACAGCTGGCATTCGCACGAGTCAACCGGCCCGAGGCTTCGGGCAGCGCTGCTCTGACTTCTTCTACCGCCTGCTCCCCATTGAAAGTCAGCTTTAGTTTTTCGAACTGAAATGCTGTGGATCCAGCAGATAATCCGGTCGCACATCCTTCATGGAATGGAGCATATGTTTTCCAATGTTTGGAAAATCGGTTTCCAGCGTTTTCAGCAATCGTTCGAGTTTGGCACGGTCGCCGGATTTTTCCAGTTGATCTGAATAATCGCATGTTCCAATGTCTGGAAATTGAAATTGCTGCGCGGCACTTTCGATCAGGTCTTTCGGGGCATAGCACATCGGACGGATAACGCGCAGCTTCCCGCCGTCGCCGGGCACATTCGGTCCCATGGTTTTTAACCCCGTTCCGCGGAACAGCCCCATCAGCAGGCTGACACATAGATCATCGCGATGATGCCCCAGCACCAACTTGTTGGCATTAATTTCTTCCGCATAGCCGTGGATGAAGCCACGCCTCAACCGAGAGCATAAGGCGCAGGGCCGATCTTCCGCTTTATGCTTCAGAATAAGTTCAGCAATCGGAGTTTCAACCACCTTGAGATTCCAGCCCTGATGTTCTGCATAAGCAACTAACGGCGCGTGAACCAGCCCTTCAAAACCTTCGTCAACATGGACGGCGAATAGACTGAAGCTAATCGGTGCACGTTGTTGCAAGCGGATGAGCAGGTGCATCAGCACCATTGAATCTACACCGCCACTGATTCCAACCAGTAGTCGGTCTCCTTCCTGAATCATGCCATATTCAGCCACCGCCTGGCCAGTAAGCCTGCAAAGTTGAGCGTATATATCGGCCACGTTACTTTCTCAGCAGCGCACTTTTTATTTCCCGCAATTCCGGCATCCTCAGCAAAATTGCAAGAATCAGATAAACGAGGATGGCGCCGCCCATAGCGGTGATCAGCGCGCAGATATTCGCCAGTTTAGCCATCATCAGATTTCCAAACATTGGAAGAGTCTGTTCGGCAAGAAACCATGCCGCGCCGGCCATAATAACGGCACAGATCAGGTGACGCAGCATGCTGCCGAAAATCTTTCTCCACTGTATATTTTGAACCCGACGACTTAAAACAAGGCCCAGAACCATCATACCGGCGGCCTCTGCCAGCACGGTGGAAAAGGCCATG
>CAKZQV010000274.1 GCA_937141895.1 uncultured Verrucomicrobiota bacterium | reverse complement strand
CTCGATCTCCATTTTGGAGAGTGTTTTCAGAATTTCCTGTTTGGGTACACCTTCTTTAACGAGGCGGGGCAGGAGGTCTTCGAGCATGCTGTGCTGATCCGACAGGGCATCCTCCGCCTCGTTTCGGTGACGGCGCATGCTGTGATAGTTTTCCGCAATATTGGCCGCATTCAGGAATTGTCCAAAAGCCCGGGCCAGGGTCAGCGTATCTTCATCCTTGAGTCCACGGATAATGGTTCGCAGGCGGGCATCGGCATCGGCGTCGATTCGCGAAACTTTGGCTAGGGCACGAATTTCCTCCACCAGATCATAGAGCTCTTCACCGGCTTGCGATTTCAGCGTACGGCCGAGCATTTCGCCGAGCAGTCGGATGTCTTTCCGCAGTGGGGCCTGTTCTTCGTTTAAAGTAACCATATTTTTCCCGTTCGTTGTGTCTGAGCCCTAAAATACTCATATCTTTGATCGATGCAATTAAAACAGTACAAAAATGGTTCTATAGCGTGCCGGAGACCGGCTAGGGGTGCTTCTTGACGAGTTGGGGGCAATCCGTTTCTATGAGCGGCCTATGAAAGCTGCTCCCATTCAAAAACGCACCGTTCTGGTGACCGGTTGCTCCTCAGGCATTGGCGAAGCCACGGCCTATTATCTTCGAGAACACGGCTGGACGGTTTTTCCCACTGCCCGGAAAGTGGACGATCTGGAAAAATTACGTTCTGAAGGATTTGATGCCCTTGAACTGGATCTGGGCGACAGCGACTCCGTGCAGCAGTGCATTTCCGCTTTTCTCGAAAAAGTGCCGGATGGGCTCGGCGCCGTTGTGAATAATGCCGGCATGGCTTTGCCCGGTGCAGTCGAGGATATCACCCGCGCGGCCCTGCGCCGCCAGTTTGAGGTGAATGTGTTCGGCCTGCAGGAACTGACCAATGGCCTGATTCCAAAATTGCGGGAGCAGGGTTGGGGGCGCATTGTGCACGTAAGTTCGATCTATGGCCTGATCTCCGCTCCAATGGTTGGAAGTTATTGTGCTTCCAAATATGCCCTCGAAGCCCTTTCGGACGCGCAACGTGTGGAGCTGTCGGGAACAGGGCTATCGCTCAGTCTGATTGAGCCCGGGCCCATCGTGTCGGCTTTCCGTCGCAATGCCGCGGCTGCTTTGGAGGAAAATGTCATTTCTGATGATGCGCGCTATGCCGACGGCTACCGAAAAGAAGCCGCGCGGCGAAAAAAGCAGTTTAAGAAAGTCGATTTTATTAACCGTCCTCCGGAAGACGTGGCGAAGAAAATTTTCCAGGCCTTGGAAAGTTCCCATCCCCGGAGACGGTACGTCATTACCCTGCCGGCCCATCTCGGGGCTTTTATGGCGCGCTTCGTTCCGGCGGCGTTGATGGATCGGGTGATGGCGCGGGAGCTTCCTCAATAAACGGGTCGAGCACCCAGCGCTTGTTGTACCAGAAATACTGTTCCGGCCGCTTGCGGATCTCCTCCTCGTAGCGCGTTAAGGTAATCTGTGTGATGCGTTGCCAGTCCTCTTCCTTGGGCAGGTCAAAATCCGGTTCAATTGGATCACACAAAAGACAGCGGTGCTGGGTCCAGCCTTCGCGATAGACGATCATGGGAAGCACGGGTACTTTTGCCTGTCGGGCAAAGAGCGCCATGCCACCCACAATGTTGGCCTCTTTGCCCAGAAACTGAACCGAGATGCCTTTGGTTCGGGAACGCAGGTCGTTGGTCATGGCGAGCACCTGGCCCTTGCGGAGATTCTTTACCACCTTTCGCAGGAGCATACGGTCTTCCCTCGGAAGCGCTTTGTCCCCGGTGCCGCCGCGCAATTTATTCATAAAATCATTAAAGAGCGGATTGCGCTGTACGCCGACAATGAAAAATAGGGGTACGCCGTAAACCTCGGAAGCGACGCCGCCAAGTTCCCAACTCCCCATGTGGGGCAGTGCCACCACGGCGCCGTTGCCGGTTTTAAGGTGCTCATGCAGTCGGTCTGAAGCGAGGTGAAAATTGCTGTGTTTTTTGAAACGTTCCTGCGTCCAGAAATTATGACGCAGGACATCGACCATGTTGAAAAACATGTAGCGCATAGAGAGAAAGGCAATGCGACTCACCTCTTTGGACGATTTTTCATCGCCGAATACTTCGCGGATTCGGGATTTAGCATGGTCGACCCTCCACCGCACCACATAAAAGGTCAACCAGCCAAGACCGGCGCCGACCATCAGTGCCAGTCGGTAGGGCAGGATATTGAAGCAGAACTGGAAGAAGCGCAGCGCCGCGTATTCCACAATATGTTTAGGACGATATTTCATATGACCGAGATAGTAGATAAACGCCTTCTTGTTTTCAACTTAACTCGGCGCTATGCTTTCTTTATGTGGAATCGAATGTTCATCCTTTTGGTCGCTGCTTTGCTGGGCGGTTGCGCGTCGTATCCTGTTGCAACGGTTAAGGACGGAGTTATTGTCAACCCTGCTGTCGGGTGGAACGGATATTCGGTGAAAATTCCAAACGGTTTAATTCCGGTTCGGCCATCCGGCGAGGGGCAGGCTGAAGACCGCGAAGCTACCATTCGCGAGTGGTACCGCGAGGCCAATACCCGATATGCCGCAGACTATTATTCCACGCGCTATGAGCAGTTTCTGATTGAAAATTTGGAGCAGACCTATTTTATCAGCTTTATTGCCGAAACCTATTCGGTACCCACCGGTTGGAATGGGATGACCTCGTTCGATAAACAGTACATCATTCAGAAGCTGATGAATCGGAAAATGGTGGTGATTAATGACACTGAGGCGCACCACGAACAGGTCGAACTCGGCGATCAGCGTGGGTGGTATATCAGCGGCGGCGCGAAACCCTATTTTAAGAAAAATGCAGAGACGGTTGCGTATGAGGGGGTGTTTCTGCTGGGCAACCTCAAGGAAGTCTATTGGTTCGAAGCCTTCGGTTCGGAAGCGGTTCGAGCAGAAATGAAAAAACGGGTGCATGAAATGGTCGACAGCCTGGATGTGCGTTAGACTGTTTTCCAAGGGTTGGAAACCTTAAACTTTGTTTCCAATGTCTGAATTATTTAAATTCCGCCGTCCATTACATGTAGAATGGGGCGTTGAGAGGTTTACATGATAAAGCGAGTGCTGATTTTATTGATGAGTTTGGCTGCCGGGCTCCATGTTATGGCCGGCGAGGTGGAAGACGCGCTGAAAACGGTGAATGCGCCGTCTGGCGATTTTGTACGCATGCCGGCCCGTTATGTTTTCCAACGGATGGAACGGCAAGCGAAGAACAGCGGGGTTCCAATCCTTGGAGGATTTTCCATCGAAGTGCGCCTGGAGGATCTGGGGGCGAAGAAAATCAACATTTCTTTTGTCGGTATGGACCTGCTCGAGGCGTTGGAAAATACGGCCAAAGCTACTGGTAGCTATCTGATTTTCGAAAATAATACCGCGGTTTTTGGCGATGAAAGTTTAGTGGCTGTTGAATCGCAGGCGTTACCTGAAGAGCCCGAAGTAGAGGAAATGGCCGACGACGATGAAGTGGAGTTTTCCGATGTCGATTCGGCTCTCGTTTTTGTTGAAACCGGGGTGGGCCGCGGTTCGGCCTTTGTGGCCGAGCAGGGTGGAAAGGTTTACATTTTCAGCAACCAGCATAATTTTATGGGGGCCAACAAGCTGGAGCTCCAGTCGATGCATCATGGGTTGCTTGATGTTGACAGTTTTGAATTCTGCCGTAGTCGTGACCTAGTTCGCTTTGAACTTGATCCTCCGATCGCGAAAAAAGTAGGGGTGCTGAAGCTGGCTTCGGAAAACCCGACCATTGATCAAGAGATCGTCGTCTACGGAAACAGTGCCGGCGGTAACGTGGCGACGGAGCTTCGGGGTGAAGTGCTCGGGGTCGGGCCGCGCGATATTGAGGTGAGCGCAGAGATTGTTCCGGGAAACAGCGGCAGTCCAATTCTTGATGAAAAAGGGAGAGTGATTGGTGTTGCCACCTATGTCGCCTTTGAATTGAAATTTGAGAAGAATGACCAACGGATGCAGATATATAAAGGCACCCGGTTTAAAAAAGCGCGTCGATATGGGGTGCGGATTCCGTCCGATGGCTGGACTAAAGTCAACATGCGAAGCTTCCTGGAGCAGACCTATAAGATTGCAGATTGGAAGAGTTACCTTGAATTAACGGGGGTACTGGTCGGTTACTGGGGTGGCCTTGAAAATTATGAAGACTATGAAGATGCCGCAAAGCAAGTGATGGAGTCCTATTCCTCTAAATCCAGTTCGGTGGACCGCCCCTATGGATTTCATGACATGGAGATGGAACTCGATGTGGAGATGGCCGTCAAAGCGTTTAAACGCAACTTTGAGGAGTTTCGTCAATTGGTCCGGAAGGCCGATTTGGATAAGAAGGATATGGCGAAAATGAGCAATGCAGATAACAGTTTCTCACAGTCCAAAATTGAGCGGTTGGACTACTACATCCGGACGATGATGCTCTCAAAAGCAAAGAAACTGCAGGAAGAAATTAAGGCGCAAAACTGGATGAGTGAATATCTCGAAGAGTCTGCTTCTGATGTTGAAAGAATGGCGGGCGAACTGGTTCTCCGGCTGGAAGGTAAGACCAATATTCTCCCACGACTTAAGGCTGTAAATGACTAATCTGAAAACCTATCTCATGCTTCCTGTCTGCTGCATTCTATGGGTGGGCTGTAAAGCGCCCGAACCGGTGGATCCGGTGGTGGACGTGAACGCTGCTATGGAATTTCTGGAACCGGGGCTGCGGCCTGAGGTACTGCTGTTTCCTGAATATTTGCTGATGGAGGAGTATGAGCTTAACCAGCACGGGCGGATTCCTGAAAGCCGTTTGGTCGGCGGTGGGCTGCGCACCAAGCTGAGTCTTTCCACCGTGCGCCGCGAATATTCCGACGCGCTGGCTTCCAAAGGCTGGGTGACTGAAAAAATGGAAATTGAAAAACAGGCCTTCCGGCTGATCGCCACGCTCAAAGACGAATCGGTTGAAATCCGCGCGGTGCAAGGTTTCGGCCCGACCGAAGTTTTTATTCTCTATGATCCCGGCCCGGAAAAAATGGAAATTGAGGTGAAGCGATGAATACGCTGGCGATTGGTATGCCCGGCGGCACTGAACTGCTGGTTATTCTGTTTATTGTGCTGCTCCTTTTCGGCGCAAAAAAACTACCTGAACTTTCGCGTTCGCTCGGCAAAAGTCTCGGTGAATTCAAAAAGGGTAAAGAAGATCTGGAACGCGAAATTCGCGAGGTCGAAGACGACCTGAAAAAATCCACCGAGATCAAGGAAGAATCTAAAACCAGCACATCCAATTCTACGTCCTAAATCAGCGCCCGCACGAGCGGAACGGGGTCGTTCATGATGGCGTCGAGGACGAGGCAGGCGGCGCCGAATACGGAATCGTTATCACGCCCGGATACTTTGATACGCACATTTTTTCGTGGATGTCTCAAGGCGCGTTCATCGACCACGGCCCGGGTCTTATTCAGCATGAAGGGGAGGACGGGGCGGATGGCGCCTCCGAGTACGATCGTGTCGAGATTAAACAGGTTGACTAGGTTGGCTATACCGAGGCCGAGCATTTCAGACATCTCATGGATCACGGCCGTGAGTTTTTCATCCTCACTCCGGAGTGATTTTGCGATGGCTGAGAGGTCGATATTTTCCAGGCCGGCTTTTCGAGCAAGGGCATTGATGCCGACTTCCGTAACCCAGCATCCATGATCCCCGCAGCTGCAGGTTGCGCCGTCGGTACGGATTTTCATGTGTCCGGCCTGTCCAGCAAATCCGGCACTGCCATGGAACAGATGTTCTTCGAGCATCAGCCCGGCCGCCATGCCGACCCCGATACTCAGATAGGCTAAGTTACGGGCTTGGGAACGATCAGAATAGGTGTGATAGCCCAATGCTGAAGTGTTGGCTTCGTTATCCACAAAGACCGGAATTTCAAACTGGGTTTCCCAGAGTTTTTTAAAGGGAACATCGGCCCATTTCAGCGTAGGGGCATAGGTCAAAACTCCGTTTTCAGAATCAACGAGACCAGCGAGCCCCAGGCCAATGCCGAGTGGTTTTAGCCCTTCGCCTTTGCCCCACTTGAGGGCGTCATCAACCAGTAGTTCGGCATTGCCGATGCACTCTTCCTGCGATTGGTCGCGGGAAATAGATGCGGCCTGTTCCCAGAGGATTTTTCCGTTAAAGTCCGTGGCAATCACGATGATGCGGCTGATGTCGATTTCCACACCAACGGCAAATCCGCCATTTGGGGCCAGTTCGAGGAGCAGGCCCGGGCGTCCG
>CAKZQV010000273.1 GCA_937141895.1 uncultured Verrucomicrobiota bacterium | reverse complement strand
ATAACTCCAGTTATAGATGCTCATTTCCTGCCTGCCGCCGATCATACCTACATAGGACCAGTTTCCTGATCCGCTGAAAACGTCGATATAGTTTCCGTTTCCTGTGCCTTCAATGAAGGTTAAATCTGCGACATTCGACCATTCTTCGGAGGCATTGATCCAGCGTTGCCGATTATAGGCGCTTACATTTGAGTCGAACTGATAATAGACTATACCGTCCGTCCACCTGGAGCCGGTAATGGCAGAATCAAGTGTGCCATCTGAATTTACATTTACAGGAAAGCACATGCAGTCGAGCCTGATATGAGGCCTTGCCGAGAAGACGCTGAGTGCTTTGGTGTTCGAATCAGGAACAACGAGCAGTTCTTCCAACTGTTCAGGAGTCAGATCCAATGGATGATTTTCGCAACAAGCATTGAGCGCGTGCGCCTGATTGAAATTAATAATGCTGAGTAGCGCCGTCACTGCCCAGTACGCGGCAGATGAAAGTCGAATTTTAGCCATAATATTCCCCTAACCCACAATTAAATGAAGGCCAGAGTAGATATATGATTAGAAAAGAAGAATCAAATCTTATTAAAGATATTGGGTCTGGAAGCGCTAGTTAGGATTTTATCTACACAGATGGGCTGGTGCTGGCCAAGCCCAGGATCTCGCAAACGCTGGCTTCGACACGCGCGGGTGAATAGTCGGGCAGATTGCCGGGGACGGAATAGAAGGGGATGCCGGCCTGCTTGAGATACTCAATGGCTGGGCGTGTTTTGGTGCGGAACTCCTCCAGCCGCTTTTTCAGGCTTTCGATATTGTCGTCGCTACGCTGGACCACATCGCAGACCGGGTTGGGGGAAACGCATTCGCCGGGATTCGGCGGCGGGCGGAATTCCATATGGTACAGTTCGCCGCAGGATTTACAGATCCGCCGGCCCAGGGTTCGGCCGATGATCAGCTCATCTTCATTTTCAACCAACACGATGGCATCGAGTTTAACGCCTTTGCGGTTTGCGAGATCGACCAGAAACTGGGCCTGCTCCACGGTGCGCGGGAAACCGTCCAGAACGGCGCCTTTAAATTCCAAGGCCTGGAACGCGGATTCGAACAGGGCATTGGTGATGCGGTCGGGAACAAACCGTCCCTGATTTACATAATATTTAGCCTTCAGGCCCAAAACGATGGCCTCGGCATTTTCATGGGCTGTAATATTGAGCCGATCTTTAATTTCGGCATCCGCAATAAAATCGTCTTTGGTGGGATCAAAAAAAACACTGAGCTCACCTTCAACATTGAGAACGTTAAAAAGGCCGAGGTAGTGGCGGAAGATATCTCCGGTTGAGAGCTGCTTGAGTCCAAAGCGGCGAATCAAAACATCGACCCGAGGCTGTTTGCCTGAGCCGCTTTTTCCCATCACGATAAAATTCTGCACTTTCTCAAACATCACAGTATCTCCAAAACATTCGTAAAAGGCTATGTGGGCGATATGGGCATTGCAATATCCATTAAGCGCTTTTATAGATGCGGCGACTAAATATGGGGATTATTTGCCACAAGAGAGCGCATAGAGAGCAGAGAAAAGGCCCTCTATTTTGTGTTTTCTGTTTGCGCAATTGCTTCTCAATGGTGCGGCAAATTCTTCAGCCCATGGGATTTTCAATATTTAATCGCCGGAGCAACAGCACCAACCGGATTATAACTTTGAATTGAAATTATATTAGTCGTGAACAATCAGCATGTTATCGTGACTTTAAATTCCGGCAGTTGTTTTAGCGTTGCGGGGAGTAAGGAAGTTCCAATGATTGGAAACAAAAGGAGAGTCGGGGATGAGTGATTTCAAGAACGGTAAGCCGCCGAAAGTAATGTTGAACATTGCCTTATTCACCTCGCTGCCGGTGATTATCGGTGGTGGATTATTTGCGCTGTTTATTTTTTTCTGGTTTTTCTGCCGGATTGAACCCGGCGCCGGAGAGATTGCCGTGCTGATTCGTAAAACCGGGGACAACCTTCCGCCCGGGCAGGTGATTGCCATGCAGGAGGGGCAGAAGGGGATTCAGCGGGATGTGCTGGCCGAGGGCCGCTATTTCCGGAACCCATACACGTGGGGATGGCGGATGCATCGGATTCTTGACGTTCCGGCTGGAAAGCTCGGCGTGATGACCCGGTTATACGGTCAGGATCTTCCGCCGGGAAAAATTATGGCGGGCGAAGGGGAAAAAGGCATTGTTGAAGAAATTCTGCGCCCCGGAAAATACCGCATTAATCCTTATGCCTATAAGGTCCATACGTTCGATGCCATCAATATCAGCCCCGGCCATGTGGGCGTTGTTACCGAGCTGACGGGCAGCGATGTGCTGAACAACAGCCTCTCGGATGATACACGGAATACGTTCATGGTGGAGAACGGCATGAAGGGGGTTACCGGAATGCTTTTGGATCCCGGCACTCATTATCTCAATCCCTACATATTTAACTCCGTCGAGGTTAACCTGCAGAGCCAGCGCTTTGAAATGTCCGGCGGGGATGCCATTACGTTCCTGACGCTGGATGGGTTTACCGTAACCGTTGAAGGAACCATTGAATTTGGAATCCAGCGCGAGGAAGCCGCATATCTGACGCATCGGGTCGGTGATATGGACGACATCATCAAGAAGCTGATTCTTCCCCGCGCCCGCGGGTTCAGCCGGATTGAAGGCAGCAAGCACCCAGCGGTAAACTTTATTGTGGGTGAAACGCGCCAGAAATTTCAAAACGATCTGGAGGAACATCTGAGTTCAAAATCAACGGGATGGGGCGTAGGCATCAAAGAAGTGATGATTGATAAGATCATTGTTCCAGACGAAATTGCCTCCATCAACCGCGATCGCGAGCTGGCGGTTCAGGAAGCGGCCAAATATGAACAGCAGATCATTCAGGCCAAATCGAAGGCCGAGTTGACCAAGCAGGAAATGCTCGCCATCCAGAACCGCGAAAAGGTGGAGGCCGATACCAAGCGCATTCGCGCGGTGATTGATGCCCAGCAGGATCAGAGCGTACGCCTGATTGCCGCCCAGAAAGAACTGGATGTGGCAAAGGTTGAATATGAGGCCGCGCAATTTCAGGCGGATGCCATTCTGCTTACGGCCGATGGTGAAAAAGATGCCATTACGGCCAATAACGAGGCCGTGGCCTCGGTCTTGCAAAATCGGGTGGATGCTTTCGGCACTGGGGCTGGATTTGCTCAGTATACGCTCTATGAAAAGCTGGCGCCCAACATTATGTCTCTGTTGACGTCCGATTCCGGAGAAGGAGTGGGTTCCATCTTCAGTGCATACGCTCCGGCGAAAGGAGGTGCAGAATGAAAATTTCTGCCAAAACGATTATTGGTGCAGTGGTCACCGTCACGCTTATTTCTGCCGCGCTCGTCCTGATGTTTATCTGGGGCTTCTGTCGGTTCTATGTGGGGCCAAATAAAATGGCCATTATCTCTGCGAAGGTCGGTGATCCCCTTGAGCCCGGCCAGATCCTCGCCCGAGAGGGACAGAAGGGGATTCTCGAAGAACCCTTGGGTGAAGGGCGGCACTTCCGGTTTCCGCTTTTCTATGAGTGGGAGATTGTGGATGCCACGATCATCGATCCCGGCAAGGTGGGTATCGTGACCTCCAAGGTGGGCGAAAAACTGCCGACCGGTGAATTCATTGCAGAACGTGGGCAGAAAGGCATCTGGCGCGATGTGCTCGGGCCCGGAAAATATCGTATGAATACGCATGGCTATAATATCGAGATCGTCGATGCCATCAGTATTCCGATCGGGTATGCCGGGGTCATTACATCACGTTCCGGTGAGCAGGCCCCTTCGGGTGAGTTTGCCAATGACCACCAAAAAGGGGTGCGCAAAGATGTGCTCCAGCCGGGACTCTACTATGTAAACCCGCAGGCATATAAAGTGGATGTGCTCGAAATCGGCATCAACCAGGTTTCTCTTCTTGGACAGGGCGGCAGTAAGGTGGTGACCAAAGCGCGTCAGCTGGGTCAGAATGATGCCTTGAATGCCCTGCAGAATAACATGCTGCAGCAGCAGGAACAGAAGCGCGCCGATTATCTGAGTAAACGCTCCCGCTCTTTTGCGCCGAAACAGCGGGGTCAGGAAGTGAACTTTGAATCCGGCCATCGCCCGAAAGGCATTGCGCCCGCTACACTGGATGACGGGGAAATTAATCTGGCGGAACTGGTCAGTTTTCCATCGCGCGACGGCTTCCCGATCAGCCTGGATATGACGGTTGAATTTGAGTTGAATCCCGGAGATATTGCCGGCATTTATCGCCGATATGGCGATCTTCCGGCTGTGGTGGACAAAATTATCATGCCGCAGATTACGTCCATTTCGCGGAATAAGGGATCCGAATACCGGGCTAAGGATTTCATCGTGGGCGAAGGACGTGAGAAATTCCAGAACGACCTGAAAGCCGCGCTGGAAGAGACGTTGGGTGGAAAAGATATCCGCGTGTACAACGCCTTGATTCGTCATGTTGAAGTGCCCGATCAGATCCGGGCGCCGATTCAGCAGGCCAGTATTGCGGTCGAGCAGGATCTGACGAATAAAGAGCGCCAGAATACAGCCCGGAAGGAAGCCCAGCTGAACACGGAGCTATCCCTGATTAAACAGCGTGGTGAGCAGGTGCAACAGGAGACCGAAAAGCTGAAGGCGGAAATCGCTGCCGATTTGCAGAAGCAGGTCGCGACGATCCAGGCGGAAACGCTGAAGAAGGAAGCTGAAATTCGTAAAGCGACTGCGGCAATCAGTGCCGACAAAGTGCGCGTACTGGGCCAGGCTGATGCCTCGGCCCTTGAAAAAGTCGATGGCGAAAAAGCCAAGGGGCTGCAGCTCAAAACGGCCGCGTTCAACGATCCAGAGGCTTATGCACGTTGGGTATTTGCCGAAAGCCTCAACCCGCGCATGAAGCTGAATATTATCCATGCCGGCGAGGGCACGCTCTGGACCGACCTGGAAAAAACCGGATTTGCTGAGCTCGGTGGTGCACAACAGCTGAAAGGTAAATAATAAAGAATGGGGAGATAACCATGAAGTATTTGTTTGTGGGATTCACGATCGTTGGGCTCGCTTTTAGTTCATCTGCTCGGACCTGGACAAGCTCCGATGGTAAAACCGTCGAGGCGGATCTGGTGCGCGTGCATGATGGGAAGGCGTATTTAAGACCGGACGGCAGGACCAAACTTTATCCGTTTGAAATAAGTAAGCTGTCGGAGACGGATCAGAGCTTCATCGAAGCATACAACAAGGAGATCGAACAGCGTCTCGAAGAGCAGCGGCTTGAGGCCCGATCGGTGAGATGGCACACCGATTTTGACGATGCAGTGGCTGAGGCTAACGAGACCGGTTTTCCCATTCTGTTTCTCTATACTGCGCCTTCCTGGTGCGGATGGTGTGTGAAGCTCGAAGCAAACGTGCTTGATCAACCCGAGTTCAAGCAATACGCCAAGCGTAACCTGGTTTTTTATATCGCGGACTTTTCCGACAGCCATGATGGCGACCGGTGGAAGAAGAAAAATTCTGATCTGCTGAAAAAATACCCGATGAAGGGGTTTCCGACCTCTTACATTATTGCACCTGACGGACGTAAACTCGGGAAAATCGGAGGAGGTGGCGACACGATGGATGAGTTTATCGGAAAGATTGAAAACCTCAAAAAGAAGATGTAGCCGCTCCCGGCAATTTTGATGAAACCTGATTGCTATTGATTGGATCAGCCTTCACCGTTTTCGTTTTAAATCAACATAAGGAGAGAAACTATGGCATCAGCAGCAGCACGTCATATTCTGGTTGCAAGCGAGGCAGACTGCCTCACCCTGAAAAAACAGATTGAAGAGGGCGGCGATTTTGCGGCGCTCGCAAAACAGCACTCCAAATGCCCGTCCGGAGCCGATGGCGGAGCGCTTGGAACGTTCGGTCCCGGTCAGATGGTAAAGGAATTCGACGAAGTCGTCTTCAGCGCACCCGTCGGCGAAGTTCAGGGTCCGGTCAAAACCCAGTTTGGTTACCACTTGGTTGAAGTCACGGCCCGCACGAATTAAATTCCAATTCCTGGAATTTTCCAACCAGTGGAAATTTTGGAGCCCCACCTGTTCTTTGAGCTGGTGGGGTTTATTTATGGGTTGGCCGAGTATCGTGGTCGGCTCGACCTACTCCACGTATAGATAGGGCGGTTAAATGTTATGAGGATAGCCATCAAAAGGCGCAAGAAACGCAAAGACCTATCGATTCAGTTTTCGTGCTTTTTGTGCCTAAATTGATCGCTATTCACTCTCAATCATGTGGCCATTATTCAGTCTCATAGGAGTCTCAACATTTAGTCGCCGGAGCAATAGAAAGCGATAATTTGGAGGGACATTGTCCCCAAGGTCTGAGTTTGCATGGCGGACATTGAGGACAATGGCCCTCCAGATAAAAGTCTGAAAGCTAACTGAAAGTAGTATAAAATCCGTTAGTTTTCTTTGGCGATAGCATCAGCTTCCAGATAGGCCCATGCGCCGGACGCAATGCCGATCAACGCGGGAATAAAGACCGGCACGTTTTCCATTTTGAAGAGCATTGCGCCGAGTAAAATCACGATTCCGATATTCAAGGTGCCTTTTCCCCATTGCTTCAAATAGTACATTCCAATGCCTGGAAAGAGGAAGCTGAGCGCAAAAGCGATAAATGGGTTGTTTTTTAGATCAGGTTTTTTCATCGCTATTTCTCCGGCGGAACCAGTCCAAATTTTTCGTAGGCGCGATCGGTGGCGATACGACCCTGAGCGGTGCGCTGCAGATAGCCTTCCTGAATGAGGTAGGGCTCGTAGACTTCTTCAATGGTATCCGCTTCTTCGCCCACGGATACCGCCATCGAATTAATGCCGACGGGCCCGCCGCTGAATTTTTCGATGATACAGGAGAGGATGCGCTTATCCATTTCTTCGAGCCCGTCGCCGTCGATATCCAGCAGGTTCAGCGCCTGATCGGCGAGATCGGCGGTGATGATGTTGTCGGCCTTGACCTGGGCATAGTCGCGGGCGCGGCGAAGTAGATTATTTGCGATACGCGGTGTGCCGCGCGAGCGTGAGGCAATTTCCATGGCCCCGTCTTCTTCGGTTTCCACGCCTAGAATTTTTGCGGAACGTTTGACGATGGTGCACAGCGTTAATGCATCGTAGTAGTCGAGTCGGTTCACGAGGCCGAAACGCGAGCGCATCGGCGCGGAAAGCATACCGGCGCGGGTGGTGGCGCCGATCAGTGTGAAGGGCTGGATGTTGAGCCGCACGGAGCGGGCGTTGGGGCCTTGGTCGATCACGATATCGATCACAAAATCTTCCATGGCGGAATAGAGATATTCCTCCACCGAGCGCTGCATGCGGTGAATTTCGTCAATAAACAGTACGTCCCCGCGTTCCAGACTCGTCAGCAGACCGGCGAGGTCGGAGGGTTTATCGATCACCGGGCCCGACGTGCACTTGATATTTACATCCATGGCCTCGGCAAGAATGTAGGAAAGGGTGGTTTTTCCAAGGCCTGGAGGTCCGGAAAGCAGGACATGGTCGAGCACATCTTCGCGCTGGCGCGCCGCCTGAACAAAAAGTTCGAGCCGCTCAATGATTTTTTCCTGCCCTGTAAAATCCTCGAAGCGCGATGGTCGAAGCTTCTGCTCAAATTCCTGATCCGGTGTGATGATTTCGTTATTCATGATTAGGCGATATCAAGCCATAAGTGATGGCGGTTTGTCACGGAATAGTCATCGTTTTCGGGGTTTGCTACGGCGTAAGTTGTGTGATTTTTTTGTCAGAAATTATCCTTGAAGCACGTCGTGTGAATTAAGTTTTTTGGATATTCGTTGTGAAAATTTAATAAAACCTGGGAGACACAGATGAAAATATGGATTTTAGCCCTTCTCATAGCAGCAAGCTTTTCAGCTCGTGCCGAATGGTACGCGGTGACGAAAGTTCACAATTACAACACCATCGATGCGCAAATAAGCAAGGGTGGGGGCAGTAAAAGCAGTATTCGTATTCGGATCGCCAATCTGGAAAAGATTGAATACATCACGAATGATCGCACAAAAGTGCTGCTGGGTGGTTCTGAACCGAAGAAACTGCTTGAGAGTGTCATGCTGGGACAGATCGTTTGGATTGATCAGCTGGAGAGTATTAATGGAGAGTATGTGGGTTACGTCTATCCCTCTTATGAGCAGGTGCTGAAGGGCTATATGAAGCGCCGACTTACGGGGTCTTATACCCTGTCCCCCGCGGTGAAGCAGAA
>CAKZQV010000272.1 GCA_937141895.1 uncultured Verrucomicrobiota bacterium | reverse complement strand
CATCTTTCAAATTCATCATGACGGATCTGCATTTCCTGCGCTTCAGGTCCCGAAGTTGTTCCGGGCGTTTCTCGGTCAGCTTAAGGAAGCACAGGACGGAGCCATTCCATGAAAATAGTTTTTTCTGTTTTAATCGTATTGATCCTCGGTCTGCTGGCACTTGGAGTCGTTAAGCGGAACCAATATTCATCGGCTCGGCCGACTTCGCCGGATCGTGTATCCGAAAATCTTCAGAAATTTCAGGGCGAGTGGCATTCCGCTTCGACGGATGGAGTTCGGGGAATTAGGGCTGAATTTAAAGGGCGTTCTCTGCGGTTGGTTGCCAGTTCCGAATGGCGCAGGACCTATTCGATTACCCGCCTCGCGAGTGCTCAAGGAAAGAGAGTCATCGTCGTGGACAAAGGAGCGAATGCTTTGGTGTACCGTTTTGAGGGCGATGATGTCCTCTGGATCGAGTTGAAGGACCAATTTCCAGTGAGTGGACAATCCATCCGTTTTGATCGGGTATCGCAGACCGACTGATTTCTTTGCGTATTGTTTTTATTTTCCAGTCTATAGAAACCCGATATTCTGTTCGGAATTATTGGAGACTTTTATGCGCTTTTTAAACGTAACTCCCGCCGTCGTTTTGGCTCTTGGTCTATTGTCGGGCTGTGCTTCAAACTATGAAAAACGGGGTCTGGCCTACTATGCTGAAACCCGCGCGACAGACGTGGAATTCCTGGTGGATGAAACCTGGGTGGATACCAATGACGTGCGTCAAGTGGATCAGGAAATTTTTGACACCATTTTTTCGATGATCGATGATGCGGAACAGTTTGTTTTGATCGACCTCTTTCTTGTGAATGATTTTGGCTATGAACCGGGGCCGTGCCTGAGTCCATATTCGCAGCTGCTCACCGATAAACTGGTGGAAAAGAAAACCTCAGATCCTGCGATTGAGATGATTTTTATTACAGACCCTGTGAACACGGTATACGGATCAATTCCATCGCCCCAATTTTCGGCGATGACGAATGCGGGCATTCTGGTGGTTGAAACCAATCTCAATAAACTGCGCGACAGTAACCCGCTTTATTCCAAGCCCTGGAGGCTTCTCGGTCAGCCGTGGGGCGTCGGGCCCGGGCGTACGTTGCCGAATCCGATGGGCGAGGGGCGGATCTCGATGCGTAGCATGTTGAAAATGCTGAACTTTAAAGCGAATCATCGGAAGGTGGTCGTGACGGATAAGGCCCTTTTATTGACCAGTGCCAATCCACACAGTGCCAGCTCGGCTCATCGCAATGTGGCATTAAAAGTGAATGCCGGAATGGCCGAAGCGTGTGAAATGGAATCGGCGGTGCTGGAGCTGTCGGGGGCGGAAAAGTTCCAACCTTTGGAAGAGGAGGGGTCAGATCGCCGAGCCGACCCAGGCGCGGCTGGCGGTCGCGCCCAACCTGAAGGCCACAAGGTTGAACTGCTTTCTGAAATGCGGATTAAGGAAAAGGTGCTCGAATTGCTGGAGAATGCTGAGCCGGGCGCGCGGGTGGACCTGTGTATGTTTTACATGTCGGAAAAGACCGTGATCAAAGCATTCGGAAAAGCGAAAAAGCGCGGGGTGGATGTTCGCATTATTCTAGACCCGGCCAAAGATTCATTCGGTCGCACCAAAAACGGGGTTCCTAACCGGCAGAGCGGAGCTAAATTGGTAAAATACGGAATTCCGTTGCGCTGGGCGGATACGCATGGGGAGCAGTGCCATGTGAAAATGCTGTATGTTGAAAATCCGGACGGAACGGCCACGCTGATGCTGGGGTCGTGTAATTACACGCGACGCAATATGGACAACTTTAACTGCGAGGCCAATCTGGCTTTCACTGCACCTCCGGATGATCCGAATATGGAAAAGGCGCGTGATACATTTGACCGATGGTGGAATAACGAGCCGAATAAAATCCATACCTGTGAATACGAGCAGTACAAGGACGGAAACGGGTGGCGGAAATTCAGTGCCTGGTGGGGCGAGACGTCGGGCATGTCGATTTTCTGATGCGTGAGGGTTGAGTCGTGATGGTTACACTTTGTGATTCGCGTCTCCCTCATCAATTCGCCTTCCAATGGTTGGAAATGTGGTTTATCAATAGGCCGCTTCTAAAGGGGTTTTGAATGAAACGATTGAATTTAATTGTCGGCCTGTTGAGTGTGCTGGTGCTGTTTGTTGTGGCCACGGCATTCAAGGCGGCACAGGCGGTGTTGATTCCGTTGATGATTGCGTGGCTGCTCTCCTATATCTGTGGACCGGTGGTGAACTATCTGGTGCACAAGAAGGTGCCGCTGGGGCTGGCTGTTTTTTCCGTGTTGGTTTTGGTGCTGTTGGTCTGCTATCTGAGCGGTATTTTTCTGTATGGGCGCGTGCAGTCGTTTGCTTCCGAATACCAGACCTATGCGGAGCGTCTTACGGTTATTTTTAATGATATGATGTACAATCTGTCCACGCGGTTTGATGTGCCGGAGACGGCCTTTGCCGATATCAATTGGACGCGGGAGATCGGAAAGCGCCTGCTGACCGCTTCGGGGAATGTGGCCAATTTTATCGGCAACCTGATCATGGTCCTTATTTTCCTGGTCTTCATGCTGCTGGGAAAACCCTATTTTAAATACAAGGTGAACAAGGCCTTTCCGGAGGACCGGGCCGAGACCTTCTCGACCGTTGCTTCCTCCATCTCCAAGCAGATTGGGCAGTATCTCGTGGTCAAGGTGGCGATCAGTGGAACCACGGCTGTACTGGTCTGGTTGAGCCTCACGATGCTCGATGTGGAATTTGCGCTAACCTGGGGCGCGTTGGCGTTCTTTCTCAATTTTATTCCGAGTATAGGTTCTATTCTTGCATCGGTCCCGCCGATCCTGCTTGCCGTGGTTCAGTTTTATCCCAATGGCTGGATGCCTTTACTGGTTGCTGTCATGTTGCTGCTGATTCAAATGACGATGGGCAATGTGGTCGAACCGAAAATCATGGGCGACAGTCTGAACCTCAGTCCGGTGGTCATTCTGTTGTCGCTGGTATTTTTCGGTTGGCTTTGGGGTATTGTGGGTGCACTGCTTTCGGTTCCGATTGCCGCGGCGATTAAAATTGTGTGCGAAAATATCGACGCGCTCAAACCGATCAGTATTTTGATGGGTTCCGGCAAGAGCCTTTGGAAAGAAACACAGGAAACCTAAGGGGAAGAAACACCGTGGAATTACCGAATATTTTTGAAAAACCCGAAGTGAATCAACTGATCGATCTGGCGCTTGTGGAAGACCTGGGTCCGATCAATACCGATGTGACGTCCGATTCAACCGTGCCGCCCGAAGAGCAGGCCGTTGCCCATATGGTAGCG
>CAKZQV010000271.1 GCA_937141895.1 uncultured Verrucomicrobiota bacterium | reverse complement strand
GGCGGCTTGAAGGCAATACGAAAAACAATCGGCTCGCCGTTGGAGATCCCGCCCTGCACACCGCCGCTGTAGTTGGTCACGGTGCCGAGACGGCCATCCGCTTTCATTTCAAACGGGTCATTGTGCGCAGAACCGTGCATACGTGCACCGGCAAACCCGGAGCCCAGATCAAACCCTTTCGTGGCCGGAATGGAGAGCATCGCCTGGCCGAGTTTGGCTTCCATACGTTCAAATACCGGTTCGCCGAGGCCCACCGGAACATGCGTCGCCACGCAGGTCAGCACGCCACCCACGGAATCTTTCTTCAGGCTGGCGCGTTTCACCACATCAATCATTTTCTCGGCAGCCGCTTCGTCCGGACAACGGATAATATTGGAATCGATCTGCTCGCGGGTCAGGTTTTCCATAGACATGTCACGCGCATCGATTTCTCCAACAGAACTGACCCACGAAATAATCTGGGTGCCAAACTGCTCGAAGAGCCATTTTTCGGCAATGGCTCCAGCCGCGACGCGGCCGATGGTTTCACGGGCGCTGGAACGTCCGCCCCCGCTGGCGGCGCGGTTTCCGTATTTCATCTGATAGGTATAATCAGCATGCGACGGGCGCGGCACGTTGCTCATTTCGCCATAGTCGCCGGGGCGCTGGTCCTTATTATTGACCATCAGGCCGATCGGAGTGCCGAGCGTTTTTCCGTTTTCAACGCCGGAAAGAATAGTGACGGCATCCGCTTCGTCGCGCGCCGTGGTCATATCGCTCTGTCCCGGCCGGCGGCGCGTGAGCTGCGGCTGGATATCCGCCTCGCTCAATTCCAAGCTGGCCGGGCAACCATCTACAATGGCGCCTACCGCTTTCCCGTGCGATTCTCCAAACGTGGAGACTTTATACAGTGTTCCGAAGCTACTCGACATGGATTTTCCTCGTTTCCCGGTTTCCAATCATTGGAAGTATCCGGGCTAAAATTGTTCAAAACGCGTGTTTATAGCACCAACTCTGTCGGGTTTGGACTAAAAACCCAACAAATTCTTCTCCTTATCGGAACGGTTACAGCGCGAGGCCATCCCATATTTGGATTGCCAAACCGGGGTCTTTATGAGCAAATTCATTTCTCTACGCAAACCACAGGATTTCAGGTTTATGGATACAGGAAAACGACAACATCTTCAGGATATTTACGCAACCGATCGCGCCCAAGGCGACGACTTCACCCCGCAGGTCTCTAAGGAGATGATCGAAGAGCGGAAGCGTGAAATGCGGCGGCATCAATTTGCCGGCTTTATGCTCGGCATGTTTGTGCTCCTGCTGTTGGTCGGACTGGTCTTTGTGGTGGTCCGAGAATATATCGACATTATCAACGAGAGCAACACCCCCACCCCCATTACGCAGGAATATATCCCGCGCTACTCCCTGCCAACCGAATCCCAGTGGGTGATGGATTTTAACCGCAGCTATGCCGACCCGACCTGGAACGGCAAAGGCGAACGCCCGTTCAACTCCGCTTGGCTCAAAAAGGCCGCCTTCAACATTATCCTCGCGGAACAGGCCTTGGAGGTCGAAGAATACAACAAGGCCGCGGAACACTATTACAACGCAC
>CAKZQV010000270.1 GCA_937141895.1 uncultured Verrucomicrobiota bacterium | reverse complement strand
ATATAGGTAGCACCAAATTTCTCGCCCGTTCGATACACAGCCGACATCACCTTCTGCGCCGGCACCGTGGCATCCATCCGCTCCACATCCCCCACGCAGATATCGCACGTTTCGCAGTTTTCTTTTTCGTAGTCTTCCCCGAAATAACCCAGCACCGCTTTTCGACGGCAGACATTGGCCTCGGCAAAACGGACCATCTGGAAAAGCTGATCTTCAGCAATCTTCCGTTCGTTGGGATCCTCCGTCTGCTCAATAAAATAGCGTAGCTTCACAATATCGCCCCGGCTGAAGTAGAGCACGCAACGCGACGGCTCACCATCGCGCCCGGCCCGGCCGGTTTCCTGATAGTACCCTTCCATATTTTTCGGAAGATCCCCGTGCAGTACAAAACGGACATTGGATTTATCGATCCCCATGCCAAAGGCAATCGTAGCCACCACCACTTCGACTTCATCGCGGTTAAATTTATCCTGATTATCTTTCCGCTGCTTCGGTGTGAGGCCGGCGTGATACGCCAGCGCCTTAATCCCCTGTCCCTGCAGAAAGTCCGCTGTCGCTTCTACGCTCTTTCGTGACGTGCGGTAGATAATCCCCGATTCGCCGGGATGTCCCCGAAGAAATTCCAATAGTTGGATATCCAGATTATCTTTCGGAAGCACCTGATAAAAAAGGTTCGGCCGATCAAACGACGCGCGGGTCAGATGCGGATTCCGCAATCCGAGTTTTCTAATAATGTCGTCGGAAACCTTATGGGTTGCCGTTGCAGTAAAAGCCGCAATTCCAGCCTTTGGAAAATGTTTAACAATAGTCGAAAGCGAAAGATAGTCAGGCCGAAAATCATGACCCCACTCGGAAATACAGTGCGCTTCATCAATCGCAAAAAAGGTCACTTCGGATTTTTTTAGCAGCGCAATAAAATCGGGCATGGCAAACCGCTCGGGCGAAACATAGAGCAGGTCGAGCTGATAATTTTCCAATGATTGGAAAACGCGCGCGCGGTCTTTCACTCCCAATGAACTGTTCAGAAATTCTGCATCCAGGCCATTGGCTTTCGCCGCATCGACCTGATCTTTCATCAATGAAATCAGCGGACTAATCACCACACACAGGCCATCGAGCATGTGAGCGGGAAGCTGATAACAGAGCGACTTTCCGCCCCCCGTCGGCATGACCGCAAAAACATCCTGTTTTTCCAGAATGTGGGTAACAATCTCTTGCTGATTTGGCCGAAACTGTTGGAACCCGACTACCCGGTGCAGGGCGTCATGCATAGTTTCACTCATTCCCAGACCGCCTTCACTTTGGGATAGGTGGGTATTATCCGATCCTTCGTCAGAATCGTCATCGAATGCAGGTGTGCCGTAGCAATAATAATTCGGTCAAACGGATCTCGATGAATGGGTGGAAGCTGGGTTGAAGCCAGCCCGATTTCAACATCGACCGGAACATGATGAATGCCGAAGCGCTTGATGTTACCGAACAGAAAATCTTCACACGAACCGAAGGTGTTTATCCTATCAGCCGCAGCCAAAAGTCCTATTTCAGTTGCCGTGATGGCTGAAATAAAGAGGCCTTCCGTTTCAGTCTCGATCATATCCAAAACCTTCTTCGATAAGAGACTCCGGTCGGATGAAAGCCAGATGAACGTATGCGTATCCAGTAAAAGCATTAACGAAATTCCTCTGGCCACAAGTCTTCCGTTGAGCCGAGAGGGTCACACGTGTAAACCGCCTTGCCGTCATATTCGGGCAAGGGCGGCGGCAGTGGTTTCTTCGGAGCATCTTCATGCACTACAATATCCACTACCGGCTTATTGTTTTTGCATACCGTGAACGACTCACCCGTTTCGCACACCTTGCGAACGATTTCTGAAAAATTGGTTTTTGCTTCGTAAATATTAACCTTTTTTTTCATTTCCAACCTCTTGAAACAAGATAGTTGGTCAAGTTGATCAAGTCAATCATTTCCCCATACGGTGTCATTTTTCGACAGCTTCATTCTTCTTCTGGCAGGTTGTGAAATTCCGTTCCCGGCTTTAGAAGCTCCGCCTCTTTAATCAGCCGGCAGAATTCTTTCTTGGAAAGGTCATGGATCGTGCCCTCGCCGGTGGCCGGATTCTCCATGACTTTATACAACACCGAGAGCCGCTCCCGTTCGATAAGGCGAATATATTGATCGCCTTTTTTCCAAATCTGTCCCTGAACCAGTTTCATGGTTTATGTTCCGTTCTTGAGTTCTGCAATTCGTTGCATGATCAATGCGGCATGCGCATCATAGGCTTCGCGTCCAGTGCCCAACGCCTGAAAATCTTCCTGCGTAATCGGTTTTCCGTAGGTAATCGTAACCTTAATCGGTTTTA
>CAKZQV010000269.1 GCA_937141895.1 uncultured Verrucomicrobiota bacterium | reverse complement strand
TGACCATAGATAACCCGGGGCTGGTTTCGGAACAGGAAGTATCTCTGGGCACCGCTGAATTAGTTCAACTCAACGAAGAGCAATCAGAATTCAATGCACAATGGAGCACAGGAAAACGGGGCAAAGAGATCAGTCTGTGGTTGAAAAAAGTGCTTTAACGATCCTGTGATCATCAATGCCTATTCCACCCCGAGCTGCAGACCGCATAACCGAAGTGGCTGCATACTGAAGCTCCGCACCGTTGGCCAATCCCAGCTTTAACCGGATACGATCACGGAATGTTTCAACGGTCTTCACACTCACGCCCATAATGTCAGCAACATGCTGCGGAACATGACCACAGCCTGTAAGACAGAAGGCCTCCGCCTCCCGGCGGGACAATCCCAACATAATCGAATGACGGTCATGATGCTTCAGGTCCGCATTCCAAGTCACATAATGCTGTTTTTTAGAAATGGCCCGAACCGCTTCAACCAGCGTATCCAGCGAATCACGCGATGAAACATAGCCATCCGCTCCCGCTTTCAACGCGTGCCCTACGGATGTATCTTCAAAATCTGAATCGCAGGAAAATGCGACGATAGACAGCCCTTTGAACCTTTTTTTCAGCTGCCTAAGCGACGTAATTCCGGCGCTGCATTTCATGGAAATATTCATAATCAGAATAGATGGATTGTGCTCCATGATCATGGTTTCGACTTCGTCCACATTTTCTGCTGCATCACATAGCTGAATCCATTCTTCCGCCTTCAGGCGATCCGTCAGCGCATTTCTGAGCAGACAACGCCCCTGAATAACCACAACCGGCACCTTTGCTACCTGAATCATATATTCCTCCTCGGTTTGACCTAATAATCCTATATGCCTCCCTTGTCGGAACTGGTATGGGGAATATTCCCTACAAATTTAAAAAAGTTAGGAATTTCCCCCACAAAAATTTCCATGCTCATAGCTGCTTGTTCAGTCAATGTGACGTTAAAATGTATAAAGGTGCTCGAAAATGGTGGATATGCCGCAGGATGATGAATTGAAGCTGATGCTTTCAGATGAACTGATGAACCATGCCTATCGTCTGGATGCTCAGGTTCGAAATATGGTTGAGTGCGGATCTGTTGACGACATTCAGCACCTGATCAACCATATGCTCGATGTGCAGGAGCGGCTCTATAAAAAAATTGATCACCCCGGCGTTGAGACCTGCCTCAGACTGACTTGCATTCAGATCTCACGCCTGCAAAACCGGCTAAACAACCATATTGTTTCGATGAGCCAACGATCAGTCCTTCTAGGGCGCAGCCTAAACTTGATTGGATTGATCGCCCTAGCCATTGCCACAGCCTGCATGCTGTCTTCATGTCTTCCCTCAAACTGACAAGACTATGGGTGGGGCGCAGCGAACAGGACCGCAGAATGAACCGGCTCTCCACTCACAACGTTCCCATGGCTTCGATTACCTACGGACGTACTTCCAAATCATCAAACAGATTTGGATCGTATGAACTTGCGAACGAAACATAGCCGCTTTGGCGTTTATCTTCGATCGTGGCGACGGATTTCCCATCAATGAACGCCTCGACCATTTTATCCTGAAACCGAAGTTTAAGTTCGTGCCAGGCATCGCCGTCAAAACCTTGCACGCGACCTTTCGCAAGCGCCTTCTTCTCATTCAGCAGCACCCATTTCCCCGTTTTGTCCACCATGAGTCGTGGACCACACTTTAAATAACTACTCTGAACCCGTCCGCCCAGCTCAACGTGGCCTCCTTGAATAAGGACGTCTACTCTGCAGCTAAAGTCCGTCCAACTCACATCGCCGACCAACGTGTGCGGTTTGACATTGGGTCGCCGATAAATCCGCATCCAGTCGTAGCCCTCTTCAGGACAGATCTGTTTCAGGCACTGGCCGCCCTTTGGGCTTTTGGCGATTTCAAAACTGCCCTTCTGATCGGAATGGTATTTTGGAAGATCACCGAGTTTCCGGCCTTCATAATCCTCTTGGTAGGGAAACGGGAACGGAGCGTCTTTCGGAATTTCGTATTCACCTTTGTGCTGGCCGGTGGTCGTCGTAAGCGAATAGATGCATTTCGGGTCAAGCTTGATGGAGAAGGCGCCGTCGATCAGCTTGATGCTTTCCTGCTGAACAAACTGATTTTGCTCATCCGATTTCCAGACATGAACAGTTTCTGTAGAAAGCCCGTCCTGGATAGAGACCTTCAGCTTTTCGGCGTCTTCAGTGCAGATGATCATGCTCCAATTATCGCTGTTTTTTTCCTTGAGCGTCACACAGCTGCCCTTATAGGTCGATGCGTCGAAGAGCCCGCATCCGCTATCAAGATACTGCCAGGAATCCGGCTCCGCAAACTGAGTGGTGTGCGCCGTTGCCCAAATGCACGGCCACACTTCATAGAATCCGCTCCAGGGGCGATTCGCCTTCATGGCCCCGGCTTTGTCCCAAGTCACTTTTGGTGTGATCGAACCGATCGGCGCCCAAATCAAGGTTTTGGTGATTTGGTCACGGATATAAAATTTATTATACAACCGCGCGAGCGTCAGTGCGCCAGCGCCGCCCCACTCTTTCCCGGTCCAGCTCCAATCCTCGCTGGCCCACAGTGGCACACCGGATTGCTTGGCTTTTTCTGTGGTCGGACGTCCACGGCCATCGACCATATCCTCCGTAAATTCACGGCCCGTTACATAATGATAGCCCACCGCCTGTATCACCTGCTGATATTCAGGATCACCATCCATATCCTCAAAAATCTGCCAGTCGCCGCTATTGTCATCCGGCCCCTGAATTTTCACATTCGTATACCCCTTGGCATCAAGCGTCGGACGCATGTGATTCACCAGCCAGTCGCGGTCAGTACCGTTTTCATTTTCCGCCGCCGCAACCCAATCAATATCGAGATCCCAATCCCGCTTTGCGACATCAAGAAATGCGACAAAATAGTTCGCAGAATCCTGCGTAAAAACATTGGGCCGCAACCAACCCGGAAAACTCCAGGGCAGATATTCAAGAATCATGTCCGGATTGCGATTCTTCGCCTCCTTCATGAACCAGAATTCGTACCCGCGCGACACCGGGCTTTTGACCTCTTCCTTCGTGATAGCGTGCGACGGCTCCGAACCGCAGGTCGAATTTTCACCGCCGCCCATTTCGACTTTCAAATGCTGAAATCCCGCGCCGAATTTCGGTTTAAACAGCAGATCCAGAATCTGACCGCGCACCGGCTCTTCATAGTCATACAGAAGATCCGTCGAGCCCCCCGCGCTCACCCCGCCGATGCCTTCAAACACACGCCCCGTATCGTTACCACTCAGCGTGATGCTTGAAATGTTTCCAACCTTTGGAAAAATGGGCGGTTCGAAGGCCTTTTCCGGTTTATTAATGTCGCCCATTTCAAACCAGCTGCTCTCACTCTTGGTCATGCCGCGCTCGGTGCTCCACGTCATCACCAGCCAATAGACTTTCTGGCCGGACTTCAGCGGCTCGCCTAAATACTTTACGGTCGTATCCGATGAACTCGTCGGCCCCGTATCCCAGATATCCGGATACTTTAATTTTTCCGGTGTCGTTGCCATACAGACGCGATAACCGCCCTGCGCCGGCTTCTGCTCATCCGGCACAAACGTCCAGCTGAATGAAGGCTTGGCAACAGTAATCCCTGTCGGGGTAGCCCTTCCTTCACACTTCAGATCTTTCACTTCTGCCGCATGAACAAAAGGACATACAAATAACAGAGTCAAAATTAT
>CAKZQV010000268.1 GCA_937141895.1 uncultured Verrucomicrobiota bacterium | reverse complement strand
CAACCGCCAGCAAAATTAAAGTCATTATAACGTACCCAAGAACCATTCACGATATTACCAATGCTGCTACCATTATCGCGGATTTTGTTATCATCATTTGGATGAGATTCAGCATCATAATGAGCGGCATTAATCACGACGCCCAAGTCTTTCGCGACAGGAGCTGTCCAGACTTTTCCGATCAGCTCTTTGGTCTGAGCCGACAGACTATTTTTATTTTCTGGAGTATGCGTTCCAGGGCGCGCGCCTTGACGGAAATAGATCAGATGATCGCTCTTTTTATCGACGCCTAAATCATCCATTCTGTTCCATAACGCGTTATAGGTATTCCGCACATTAACCATCTGTGTATAGGTGGCCGATGTTCCGCCCATAAAGATATAACCAATTTTGTTATTGTCCTTGGCCCATTTTGTAATCGCGGCCATTGCATCCAACGTTTCCGGACCATCGCTAATCGACGTGTTATGATCACCGACATGGCATTCCGTTCCGACACCGTCAAAGTTTTTTAAATGCTTCATCAAGGTCGCATTTTTAACAATATCAAACCACGTATCACCCCGATTTCCTTTTACTGTTTTCGAATTAACGCGCGCTCCGAGAAGCTGGATGATTTTGATCGTATTTTTGCTCTTGAGGTTAGAGTTGGCAATCGCACTGCGAACGTCGGCCAGTTCCTTAACTGAAAGAATACGGGGGTCTTCTTCCCATGGCCCGCCTGTCGTACCTCGTTTCAACCAGTCCTCGCGATAAATCAGCACATTATCAACCGAAAGACCTACGTCTTCGTACTTTTTGAGTTCCTTCACCACTTCATTGCCTGTAAAAGTCCCATTATTATTTTCGCCGGTACCGGCTTCCAGAGCGCCCACGGTCGTATCGAAGATGCGCGTTCCATTCGGCCGAACACAATCGTCCGGAGCCCCGCCAAACGATATAAAACTGAGTTTTTCCTGCGTGACCGGATACGTTCCTGGGTTGTTGCTGTATTGCTGTAGAATGCCATCGTCAGACCATTTCGTGATCTTCAGAATCACCTTGGCAGCCTCGGCTTGAAATGCACCGGTCAGCCCCATACCCATGAGCATCATGGCAAGTACGATTCTTTTCCGTTTATCGTTCATGTTCTCTCCTGTTGCTGTTTTATCGCAAGGAACAATCCGACTCAACCAAAGCCGAATACCCTTTCCCTATTTGAAGCGGATAAGGTAAGGACTCGGCAGCAATATCGTTAGTCTGTACTGGAAAAAAGTATAGATTATTTTGGAAAATCGCAGATTTACTGCCATTTCCCTTAATTGTCAGCGGTCATCGAAAATGCTTCTATGCGGTTGACCCCGATTTTAGGACCACTGGCTTAAGTGGAATCTGCGTCTTTAAATAGGGTACGAAAGGACGCATGGAAATGGGAAGAAAACGAAGAACATTCACTTCCTATCGCTTCCTTCAGACCCCACCGTCACCAGTGACGCCCTTGCGATTCGGATACCCCCCCTCGAACGGGGCGTTATCGCCCCTTTCAGTCGATCGGGTTTGACGGCTTTGCCGGACAAACAAAAAAGCACTTAGAAACGAATCTAAGTGCCTTTTTTGTTATACGAGCGGACGTGCGCTCAGCGCGGTTCTATTCATTCGTGGAGAAGAAATCGAACATGATGTTCTTATTTCCGCCGAGAACTACAACCTCAATGGTATGCTTTCCATAGGTCTTCAATACACCCGTATCATGAATGACCTTTTTGTAAACACCGGAGGACGCATAGGTGTTCACCGAAGTCGCCACGACATTCCCATCCAGAAAGATTCTGCATTTTCCACCGTGTGGTCCTTTGCGAACGGCCACTTTCGCTCGATCCCCTGTGAACGTGTATTTTACCCGATTTCCTTCGGTCTTGCTCCATTTAATGGAACCACGACTATCGGACGCATTGTTCTGAGTTTTCCATGTTCCCGAATAAACCAAACTGCTGCTGGTATTCTCCGTTTTCTTGGTGCTTCTGCCATCAGCGTATGAAAGAACCTTGAACGATCGCAGATTAAATAATCCACCACTGCCGCCTTTAAAGACGAGATACAAGTCTCGTACGCCGCCTCTTGAACTGATTTTCTTACTGAAGGTTTTGTAGTTATTCCATCCACCGGTATTGGAGATATTAATGGTTCCAAGCAATGGCCCCGTTAACGATCTATAACGCACTTCAATCTTACCCGAATTCGGCGTTGAGGCCAGAACTTCAATTTTTCCGCAACCGTCTCCAAAATTAAAGTCATTATACCGCACCCAAGAACCATTCTTGATATAACCAATACTGTTTCCATTATCGCGGATATTATTATTATCATTTGGATGAGATTCTGCATCGAAAAGCGCGGCATTGACCGTCTGACCGATGTCTACACCGCTGCTGAGGTTATCCAAGATGAAGCTTTTGAAGTGACTCATTTGCGGACGATCTAAACCGTTTTTCTCGTATGCGCCGGAAATCCAGAACATAACCATCCCTGCATCAGAAATATCAACTTTACCATCAAAACCTGCGAAACGATCCGTTTCAGCGGCTTTATTTCGATCCCAGAGCACTCTTACACGTGCGTCAGCATGATCTCTGGCCCAATGGTATTCACTAACATTTTTACGCAATCCTTTGTTCAGATCATTACCATGATTTTGGTCAGGAATACGTACTTCTTTGACTCCAAGAGCCAGCAAATCTTTCCATTCATGATTATCATCTTCACCACCATTATCGTTTGCCCGATGATGCGTAATCACACTAACGTATTGTCTTTTCGACGCAGTCGCAGCCCTTAATGCATCAATAATGATATCTGGCTCACCGGCTTCAATAATCGAAAGCGGGTTGGATGAAGAAGAAGCGTTGATTGCATCTTTGAGGTCGTTCTTCGCTGCTGATGTCTGCGTTCTGCAGTTGTAGAACGTCAAATGACCAAATCCGCCCCATGCATCGGCAGTATCTACGTATGACTTTTTCAATCGGCCTTCGCGATAAACCCAATTATCTTGATCATTGACAGGATTATTACCAACGTTTGGTTTCAGGTCACACCCATACGAACAGTGAACCAGTTTACTTTGTTTACCAGCCGCAGCAATCAAGGCGATAACGGCTGCGTTTGCACTGACATCGTCAGGATCTTTAGAGTTTCCATCAGCAACATAAGCTAAACGACCTGCTGGAAGGGTATTATCCATTGGAGGCAAAGTATAATTAAAGGTGCTTGATTCTCCTCCGTTCAAGTTACCACTGCTATTTCCTTTTCTGAAAGCGATACGGTCAATTCGGAAAAACTTTGAACGTCCGCTTACAACTAAACGATACACTTTTCCAGCTTTAAACTCATAACGCGCTTTACGCTTATTGTTATGTCCACCTGGATCTAGGTTACCATTTCCACCAGCCACTCCATCTTCCCATTGCCAGGCATCTCTCTTGCCCCCAAAGTACTTTGTGTCTGAGAAAAGCAATTGCTTATCGGCATTTCTACCATGCCCATAATGAGGCGTTGGCCCCGCTTCATAATCCCCTTCAACGCGCACATAGCAATCGTTGGCTACATCACTGCGGCCATCTTTCATCGTTTTCGCACAGCGTATATTCAGATAATACGTTCCACCAGAATTAATTTTGAAATAGAATTCTAACGGCGAATCAGCTTTCCCAGTTTCATACGTATTCGCATTAAACTCATAATAACCGCTCCCTTTATAACCATTTAAGCCCGTCTTCTTTAACCAATTACCCTTTGGAGATTCGGAATTCTCCATTTCCATAATCACCAAACCGCCTGACTCATTCCAAGCCTTTGCGGCATGAACCCATGTAGCGCAACCCAGCGAAACCCCCGCCAGCATTGCTATTTTTACGTATTTATTCATTACGTCGTTCCTCCATTGTATTAAATTATTATTTATTTTTATCTTTACTATAGAACTACAACTTCTTTAGATCATTAAACCTCCTTCTTTCCTTGACTGAAAAGGTGTCTTTCTAGGGTAAAATAGAGAGCGATCTTGCCCCCTATTTTTTATAACTTACCGATCTGTTATTGTTTCAATGTACATAACATCGAACAGCGTGTTACCGCTTAAGTCTGTGGTAAATAATCGGGGCAAATCGCAATCATCTTGCCCAAATTAGAACCATCAGACTCATACGGTTTTAAGCTATTCATTCGTCGAGAAGAAATCGAACATGATGTTCTTATTTCCGCCAAGAACGA
>CAKZQV010000267.1 GCA_937141895.1 uncultured Verrucomicrobiota bacterium | reverse complement strand
ATGCGCTCGGCGTGCCGACCACTCGTGCATTGGCGGCAGTGACCACGGGCGAAACGGTACTGCGGCAGCAAGGTCCAGAGCCGGGCGGTGTGTTTACGCGCGTGGCCTCCAGTCATATTCGAGTCGGCACCTTTCAGTATTTCTTTGCGCGCAATGATGAAGATGCCGTTCGTGAACTGGCCGACTACACCATCGCACGCCACTATCCCGATGCGGCCGAATCCGAAGACCCCTACCTTTCACTGCTCGATCATGTGATTGAAGCGCAGGCCAAACTGATTCCACACTGGATGTCGCTTGGCTTTATCCACGGTGTGATGAATACCGATAACACGGCGATTTCCGGGGAAACGATCGATTATGGTCCGTGTGCTTTTATGGATGATTTTCATCCAAAGTGTGTGTTCAGCTCAATTGACGCCCAGGGTCGCTATGCCTGGGGCAGCCAGCCGGATATGGCCCGCTGGAATTTGAACCGGTTTGCAGAAACCTTGCTGTCGTTAATTTCTGGAGAAGGCGATGAGGCGCTCAATAAAGCTAAGAAATCACTCGATGCTTTTACGGCTATTTTTCGCATGGAATATGACAAACGGTTCCGTGCAAAGTTCGGACTGTCCGACGATGCCTCACTGGATGTGGTTAGAAGCGGTTTTTCACTCCTCACCAAACACGAGATAGATTTTACGCTGTTTTTCCGTCACCTTACGTATGGAGGCCGTGACGAGCTTTATACATTATTTGAGGATATTGAAGCTCTGGATACCTGGTATGCCTCATGGGAAGCAGCCATCCAGTCGAAGCCGGATATCGAGGCCATGCAGAAATCCAACCCGATTCTCATCCCCCGCAATCATCGCGTTGAACAGGCCATTCAGGCGGCCTATCAGAATGACTTCGCCCCCTTCCATCAACTTGCGGATGCACTGGCGAAGCCCTATGAAGATCGGGCCGAATTTTCAGCATACGAAAAAGCGCCCAAACCAGATGAAGTGGTGCATCAAACCTTCTGCGGCACATAGATGGGAATCCCTGAACGCAAAGGAGCCCAGAACGCTGAGACTCGCAAGGAGATTTGCTCTGCGTGCCTTTGTGATCTTTCCGTCTTTCCGTTGAATAGGTGTACATTGGAATTTTTTGGATTATGAAAAGCATTCCAATTTACCAACATCTGGCATGGAGTTGTTTTAGGCTTAATCTG
>CAKZQV010000266.1 GCA_937141895.1 uncultured Verrucomicrobiota bacterium | reverse complement strand
TTGAGGTTAAGCCATTCGTGCTGACCGTATCATTACGGGATCCACGCTATCGCTCAATACCACCCAGAAATGCGTGGTATTTCCCGGAGTGGGACATCCACAAAACACAACAATTCATTAATTCAATCCCCGGTTCTCCGGAACTTAAAAAAAGCCTCATAAATAAAATTCAGAAGAGTTCTGACCCTGCCGGAAGCCTTCTGATGCCTTCCGATGAAGACATTCTTGGGCTGCCAGCAGATGCAAGAGCGTTGATATATAACTACCTTGCCGGGTTTTTTGAAAACTATGAGCAAAAGACGGCGCAGCGCTATCCGGGGGCATCGATGGAAGAATGGATAGGCAATGTTAAACTGAAGCCTGAGACGCTGGTTTTATTGGATAAACTCAGCTACCGAAATGGAACGGCTCTATTTTTATCTGACCAGTACTTATTATTAAGTTTGATCGAGGATAAAAATGAAAAGTTTGCTGTTTATAAGGCACTACGCCGAGAGGCGACGATGAGGCTTTCATTGCGTGTGGACGAAAGTATGGACCTCGACCGCATTGCGGCATATTGGGGATATGGCGGTCACGAAGATGATGTATTACCTGTTTTGGAGAGTCTTTTGGAGAGCGGCAATGATATCGACATGGTTTACCTGCTTCCGCCACTTGCCCGGGATCTGATCTATCGCTTCCCTAGTCTGGATAATAAATTGAGCATTATGCAGGATTGTCACTGGACCTCATTGAATTTCTTTGGCCAGCTTAACGATTCTCCAGCGTCCGCCGAAAATCTGGAAGAAACATTTACGCGTAATTTTGTCAGTATAAGAAAAGAAGATCTGCGTTTCGGAGATGTTGTTCTGTATTTATATGGAAACGATAACAAGATGTTCCCTATTCATTCCTCCGTATATATCTGTGCAGATATCGTATACACAAAAAACGGCATTGATTCCTTTTCACCGTGGATGTACATGAGGGAGGACGATGTGGAGAGTTTCTACAGTTTTGGCCGGAAATTAACGAAAAAATACCTTCGCCGAATGCCACTTACTCCACTTTCGGCCAATTGATCGGGCATTTCCTGCATACCTGCCGAAAAATTAAGCCAAAGAAACAGGGCGAAGAAACTTTTTGAACCGCGAATGCACGCAAATGGTCGCTAACGGATTAGTCCTATTTCTAACTTGTTCGGGCTGGGAGAACTGTCTACGTTCTTGCCTTCCATTTTCTAGCGGAGGAATGGCTGAGTGGCTTAAGGCGCGCGATTCGAAATCGTGTGGGCGGAAACGCCTCGGGGGTTCAAATCCCTCTTCCTCCGCCATCTTTTTTTATCCATCCCGAATCTGCGGGGTGGATTTTTTATTATTCAGGCTTTGGATTAGTCGTAGTGGGGATAGATGGCGGGGTCGGTTCCGGGTTTAATCTGTTTCCAGTGTTTGTAGGACCAAAGCCAGGATTCGGGGTGATTCCGAATTTGTGTGCTGACGACGCCCATAATCTGCTGGGTGAGGGCTGCCACGATTTTTTTGTGGTCCGCGTCTTTATCAAAAGCCGGCGGGGTGATGATTTGTCCCGTGTGGGCTTCGTAGTAGCCTTTTTTAATAGGTTGGCTGAAAGCAAAGATAATGTCGGTGCCAGTGCGATAGGCCAGATGGGCGGGGGCGGAGGAGACGGGCGTGGGCATGCCGAGGAAATCGACCCAAATGCCACCGTCTTTTTCATCGGTATTCTGGTCGAGGACGAAGGCGGCTTTGCCTTTATTTCTGAAACGGCTGATGAGGGTGCGCATGGCGCCTTCTCGCGGGATGATGGTCATTCCAGTTTTTTCGCGGAGCGTATTCAGCATTTTGTCGACGGCATTGTTTTTTGTGACGGCGGCGACACTGGCTACATTGACCCCGCGGAGCGCGCTTTCGAGGCCGATCAGCTCCCAGTTTCCGGCATGCGCGGTGATAATAACGTGGGCGCGCTCTTCAAAATAGGGGCCATTTTCCGGGACAAACGTTTGATATTTTTTTGTGCGGTTTTCCGTGAAGCGAGAAAACCAGAAAATATCGCCCATGGTTTGTGTGAAGCTAATCAGTGATTGTATGAGAATCTTCTTTTTCTCCGCTTGCGTTTTCGTTTCGCCAAAGACGGTGTTCAGATTGGCTAGGCCGGTGGTCCGCTCCCTTTTTGCGACATAGTAGGTGATGGTGCCGGCTACGCGGTATGCGAATACCATAAAGAATCTGGGAAAGAGTGGGACCAGTAGCGTGCCGACACGGAAGGAGAATGTTTCCAGGGGTTTTCGAATGGCTCTGCGGATGGTTTTGAATGAAAGCATGGTTTCGTGGTCAGTTGCCGGAACGTAGACCTGCTTATTGAGAATTGCCATTCAAATTAGCGTGCATTTAAAGAGAACCAATAAGGTATTATTTATGGTGGAGTTTTCCAATGATTGGAATAGTATCTGTTCCAATCTTTGGAGGTTATTATGAAAAAATGGATTCTGGGTTCTGCTGTTTCGTTGCTTACCTTAAGCCTGTTCGCCGGTGCGGCGGTTGATTATTCGGTGGGAGATATGGCATTTGAGGGCTATATCGAAAAGGCGGGGAAGGACGCCCCGCTGGTTGTGATTATCCACGATTGGGACGGTTTGACCGATTATGAAATTAAGCGGGCTAATATGCTGAAGGAGCTGGGGTATTCGGCGTTTGCCATCGATCTATATGGAAAGGGCGTGCGTCCGACCGAGATCGCCGATCGGAAAAAGTGTATGAGTATTCTGACGGGTGACCGTCCGAAAATGCGTGCCTATATGAAAGGGGCGCTGGAGTTCGCAAAGTCGCAGGGGCTGAATACGGATAACTGTGTGTTGATGGGGTACTGCTTTGGCGGAACGGCTGCGCTGGAGTGGGCCCGTTCCGGTGAGTCGCTGAAAGGTTTTGCGACGTTTCATGGCGGGCTGGACCTTCCAGAAGGGCAGGATTATTCAAAGGCGAAAGGCGAGTATCAGATTCACCACTCCATCACCGATGGGATGCCACCGTATGCTGCACTGGCCGAGGCGCTGGAAAAGCAGGAACTTCCTGCTCAGTTGATTTCGTACACGGGTGCGCCTCACGGTTGGACCGTGTTCGACAGCCCACGTTACCGCGAGCGGCCCGATCGTGAATCCTGGAACCATTTCCTCCAGTTCCTGGAAGATGTACTAAAATAATCTGGAGGGACAAGGTCCTCGTTGTCCGCGGACGCTGAGGACAGCATCCCTCCAACAACTGAAAGAGATCGTATGAAAGCACACACAGCAAGTTTGATTAATGCACTGATTTTAATCGGGTTCGGGATCTGGGCGTATATGGCATCGGAATCCCCGTCAAAAACGGCCTTTATTCCTGTGGGGTTTGGGGCCGTTATTTTAACGCTCTATAAAGGCATTAAAAAAGAGGACAAAATCGTGGCGCATATTGCGGTGCTTCTGACGCTGGTGATATTGGTGGGTTTGGTGATGCCGCTTAAAGGTGCGATCGGACGCGGTGATCCGCTGGCTATTATGCGGGTAGTCGTGATGATCGTTTCTACTGTTGTTGCGTTGGTCTTCTTTATTAAGAGTTTTGTGGATGTGCGCCGCGCCCGCGCAGCTAAAGCTGCCGAATAGGGATGGTTATCCCTCGCGGAGGCGCAGAGGTCGCAGAGTTTTAAATTTTAGATTTTCCTCTGCGTACTCCGCATCTCTGCGAGGAATAAAAAAGGAGGCAGTGCTGTGGGATTGTGAATGATGTCCTTATTGCGCGCGTTGGGC
Organism: uncultured Verrucomicrobiota bacterium; assembly: GCA_937141895.1. Classification (GTDB taxonomy): domain Bacteria; phylum Verrucomicrobiota; class Kiritimatiellia; order Kiritimatiellales; family Pontiellaceae; genus Pontiella. Next base: position 196 of record CAKZQV010000266.1, on the reverse strand, counting down.
AGGAGCAGTATTTCCAATGTCTGGAACTTGAGCATGTATGCGAAATGGATTTTACCGGTAAGCCGCTGAAGGGGATGGTCTATGTGGATCCGGAAGGACTTGCCGAGGATGAAGACCTGAGGGCATGGATTGATCGGTGTATGAATTTTATGAATGCCCGGCCTCCGAAGTAGCGATCTGCATGGGTTTGTTTTGC
>CAKZQV010000265.1 GCA_937141895.1 uncultured Verrucomicrobiota bacterium | reverse complement strand
CTGTTCCCTGATCGTGCGGAAATTATCCTGCCGAGCAAAACCACCTTTATGGCTGCTGAAAGCTATGAAGAAATCGCGAATCGTATTGCTGACGCGATTGACGGGATCTCTCGTATCGAGGACTAATAGTTCCAGGCTTTGGAAACCGGCCGGTCAACTGACCGGCCTTTTTTTTGGTTTATCCTAGATCCAGGAATGGAAATGAAGGAACGGTGTTTTATATAATACCAGGCTCAATCTCGGATTATCTTCCTAACCCTGTAGGTTAGGCCGTTTGTTTTCTTCATTTCCATCCTTTGGATGGCCAATTTTACTGCATCTGCTGCGTTTTTAAAGCCTCGAGGTAGGCAACTACATCTTCAGCTTTCAAATCTTGCATCTACACAGCAATCTAGGCCATTCCCGAATCTAGGTTTATGGCCCATTTCTGGAGAAGGCCTGCCGAATCTTGAAAAAGAAGGGGTAGGCCATTCGCGGTTTGCTACGTATTCTCGGTAACTAATACAGGATCATGCGTTTCCGGCTGTCGCAGTGGATGATGAAACCTTCTGTCGGCTTTGGTATTGATCCGGATCTATGATTACCATAGGTGATGGATGTTCATATTTGAACGGTTCGGTAAAAACAGGATCTGTTTAGTTGGTCGATCACGCTTTCAGATATATATAGGCAGTTTACTATTTTAGAATCTGGTTGGTCGATAGACACGTAAGGGAATCGCTGATATGGGTATGAAACTAAGAATTAATTTTTTAGTCGCAGTGTTTGGCGTTATGGCGAGCGGTTCATTTTCCGAGGTGCTTTATAGTCAGCCGTTTTATAATTCAGGAGAAGATCGGCCTTTGCAGGGATATGGTTGGACCACTCTCAATGAAACCGCGGACGGAGTTGTGACCAATGCCGTATTCGTTGATAAATTAGCAGTTGGTGTGGGTAAGACCACCGGCGCGGCTGATCCTGGAGCTGTACATGCATTGTTTCCTGCGGGCACACCAGCATCCGGAACAGGGGGATATGGATACTATGCGACCAAGACTCTTCCTGAATATTCGGTAGATGCCGACGGTCTCTTTTACACCACCATCCCGCCTGATATCACGATTGCCGAGCTGGACAAGTTAAGCCTGGATCAAAAATGCGATAATACCGATGCGGTGATTCGATTTGCAGTTCGCGTGAATGGAATCTGGTATGCCTCGGCTCAGGATTTTGGTGGAAATAACGCGGATTGGGTGCGCAAGGAGATGATTGAAACGGATTTTTCGGTTTCGTCCCTTTGGTTTGAATTGACAGTAGGAAGTGCGGAGATCGTTTTGGGTGCGAATCCTTCATCTGCGTTGTCGGGCACGATTGAAGCGTATGGGGTTTTCATGAATGCCGGCAGTACCCCGGAGGCCGGGGATCACGCGCGTTTTGATAATTTTCAGGTTTATGGCGGAGCATCCACACCACCGGCCACGGGGCCCAATGTACTGTTTATTGTGATCGACGATTTGAACGACGTTCCCGGATTTATGGGCATTAACCCCGATGCGAAAACCCCGAATATGGATGCATTGGCGGCTTCGGGTACGGTGTTTAAGAATGCGCATTGCAGCTATCCGCTCTGCGGGCCGTCGCGCGCCAGTTTTCTTTCCGGCATGAAGCCCACCACGCTCGGTTTTCAGGGTCACATGAATTATGCCGAACTGCGTGACCGCACCGATTCGGCAGGTGGTGTGTTGCTGCATCAGCATTTCAGAAACAACGGATACAAAGTTTTTGCCGCCGGAAAGATTCATCACAAAGGGGTGCCGGACGATTACGTTGATATTGCGGGGGCCGATGGTTACTTCGGTGCCAAAGAGGGCATCAACTATTACCACGCAAAAACCAGCACCGACTGGGGCGTTCCGTCCTATGGGGGTTCCGATGATAATTTTTCCGACAAAGCCGCCGCCGATTTTGCCGTGGCCCGACTGCAGGAAACCCATACCGATCCGTTTATGCTGATGGTCGGTTTTGTTCAGCCGCATGTGCCGTGGTATACACCGCAATCCTATATGGATCTTTATCCGAATCCGAATGCACTCACCCTGGCCCGCTATGAGCCCGACGATTTTGACGATATTTCCGCCGAGAGCGAGGGGCGGAGTCTGTATCCGCAGTATCCGCGCACGGCGGATATGATTGCTCAGGGGCAACGCGGTACCATTATGCAGGCCTATCTGGCCTGTGTGTCCTTCACAGATCATTATCTCGGCCAGGTGCTGACCGCGCTGGAAAGCAGCCCGTATGCGGATAACACCATTATCGTGCTCTTTTCCGACCACGGCTACCATCTTGGCGAAAAAAATACCTATCAAAAAGAGACGCTCTGGGAGCGCTCCAGCCATGTGCCGATGCTCATCGCCGGCCCCGGAATCGGCGTCAAGCAAATCGCCGGGCCGATTGTGAGCCTGCTTGATGTCTATCCAACCCTCGTCGATTTGTGCGGACTTTCGGAAAATGAGATGATTGAAGGGCGGAGTCTGCGTCCGCTTCTTGAAGATGCCGATGCGGACTGGGATTATCCCTCCGTCATCTCCTTCCTCGGCAATAACCATGCGGTCCAGACGCGGCAGTTCCGTTATATTTCCTGGAGCCAGGGAGCCGAAGAACTCTATAATCACTTCGCTGATCCAGACGAAATCGACAATCTGGCCTCCGACCCAGCCTATGCCGATGTGAAGGAGGCGCTTAAAAAATATCTGCCCACCAACATGGGTTCTCCCCAGTTCAGAACACAGTTCGATGTCAATGCGGGAACAGGCGCGGACTATGCCGCGAACCTATTTTCAAACGGCGGGGTTCAGCTTTACGGCAAGCCCTTATCCAACACCACCACAACGGTGGAAGGGATGCGGTTGGTTTCCAGCACATCGGGCGCTTCGGTCACATTGGCAGTGGAGCCGGCATCGGCTTTTGGTACATGGCGCGAAGCCAACTTTACACCGCGAGAGCAAACCGATCTCTCTATTTCGGGATCTCAAGCAGATGGGGTCTTGCAGGAATATGGCGTCGGGGCGGAAACCAATGCAAATATTTTGGTGGAAACCAACGGTACACCGAGACTCTCGTTCAGCCAGTATTCCAGCCATGACGACATCAATGTCCAAATCAATTATACCGATTCGCTGACCAATACCGCCTGGACGCCGTTGGCCTTCAGTTTGGGCGGCGCGGCTATGACCGCGCTGAACGGTGCTGAGGCGGAACTGACGGGGACCGACCCCGCCTCC
>CAKZQV010000264.1 GCA_937141895.1 uncultured Verrucomicrobiota bacterium | reverse complement strand
GGGTTAGGCATCCAGACGGCAGCAAGCGACTCGCCTTCTCCAACCGGAATGCGGACTTCATTCGGTAGGTGGTCATAGCCCGATTCCATGGGGCGGAAGAGCAGGCGGTCGGAAATGAGCGCGGCATAGACATTCAGGAAGATATAGATGCCCACGGCGTAGATCGCTAACCGGATAAATGGATGTTCAAACATGCCGGAAAGATAATTGCTGGAAAGCCGCCGTGCAACGGAAACTTCCAATGATTGGAAGGTTGTTCCTGTTTTCAGATCGGAGTATTATTTTTGTGTCAACGGGAGAGGTACAATGGAAAACGGTATATTGAAATCCGAGCTTGGGGGGCATTGGTATCTTGATGATCCTCAGCATCTGGCCCATGAAATCAACACCTATTTGAATGCCGTCCATCCTGAACCGGTTGAAAAACTGATCGCTTTGATTTTGCCGCATGCGGGCTACCGGTATTCAGGTATGGTCGCCGCCCACGGGATTAAACTGCTGGAAGGGCGAAATATAAAGCGGGTAATCGTTATGGGGCCCAGTCATCGTGTAGCGATGCTCGAGAGTGTGAGTATACCCGACGCTTCGCATATCGAAACTCCGCTGGGTCTGGTCCCCCTCGACCGCGAAGCCATTTCCAATCTTTGGAAACACGAGGGCTTTGAATCGCACGCTCGGGCGCATCAGGGCGAGCACAGCGTACAGATTGAATTGCCCTTCCTTCAGCAGGTGCTGGATGATTTCACGCTCATCCCGATCGTCTGCGGTCAGCTGACCGCAAATAGCGCGGCAAAGATCGGAAAACAACTGCTGCCGTTGCTCAATGAAGAGACACTGTTCGTGATCAGCACCGATTTTACGCATTATGGCCGCAGTTTCGATTATGTGCCCTTCGAAGATAAGATAAAACACCGGATCCACGAGTTGGATATGGGAGCCTTTGATCTGATCCGCGAGCGCAATCAGGAAGGGTTTATCGATTATGTTGAAACCACGGGCGCGACCATCTGTGGCATCGGGCCACTGTCCATACTGCTTTCGATACTCAGTGACGGCGCAAGCGTTGACCTGTTGAAATATGAAAACTCCGGCGACCTCACCGATGACTGGTCGCATTGTGTGAGCTATATCTCCGCCGCAGTTTCCGGACATTGGAAAAAAAGCGACAAGCCATCGGGTGCAACTGATTCTAAAGGTGATCTGACGGATGCGGATAAGGCCTACCTGCTCGCCGTTGCCCGTCATCGAATTGCCGCGAAGTTCAGCAAACGGGCCGCGCCGCCAAGAGGACATATATCCATGGCCATGCAGGAAGAAATGGGCGCTTTTGTCACGCTGCACAAGCATGGGCAGTTACGCGGATGCATCGGCGAAATTTTTCCGCGCCGTTCGCTGATTGATGCGGTGGAGGAACAGGCCGTTAATGCGGCTTTTCATGATCCGCGATTCCCGACGCTGCGCGAGGATGAGTTGCTCGATATCGATATTGAAATTTCGGCCCTGACCCCGCCGCGTAAGATCGATTCGTACGAAGAGATCGAAATCGGACGTCACGGGATTGTGCTTAGCCAGCAGATGCAATCCGCTGTATTTCTGCCCCAGGTGGCCACGGAGCAGGGGTGGGGCCGGGCAACCGCGC
>CAKZQV010000263.1 GCA_937141895.1 uncultured Verrucomicrobiota bacterium | reverse complement strand
TACAGGGGTGACTTTTCGGGTAAATTTTAAATCCGCTCATTTGGGACAGGCTCTAAAATAGGAAGTCTATGATTCATTCTTTTCAATCTGCGCATCCGTTCAACTTCTCGTTGAAATACAATCCCAACGATCGACTCATCACAAAGGAACCTATATGCAATAGTTCAGGGTTTGTCCGCGGTTCCATTCCCCACCGATGGTCAAATGGTGCGGATCGGCATAGCCGCCTAATTCGCCCTTTTGTACACGCCCGACCAGAATTTCCATGGCCAGCTCCCCACTCTTTCGGGTGCTTTCATCAATACCGCTGATCTTGCCACCCATTTCAGCGGTTCCTATGGCCACCACACCAACATCCTGCGGCACGTTCAAATTCAAGCGTTTCAACCATTCAATCACCGTGGGGGGGGGTGAACGCAAATAATGCCCCCCGGCTGTTCCGCCTCAAACCATGTGGAAAAGCTTTCGAAGTTGGGTTCCGGATCCAACCAGGGTTTAAGCGGTTTAATCTGTTTTTGATTCTGCTTCATCAGGTAGGCGGCCAACCAGCGATTATCCCGCGTGTAGGGAAATGGCTTATCCATCACAAAACCAATTTGGTTCATATTTTGAGCGAGAAGTATATCCAGCGTTTTTTCCATATTTCCATAGAAGTCGGCCGAAATCCAGTCCGTCGTCGCTGCAAGGTTCCGAGCACCAAAAATTACGGTCGCCACTTCATGCCATTTGTGATCCAGCTTTTCACCCCAAACCCCTTGCGGCATCAGGACAGCACCGCAGATCCCCCGGTTGATAAAAATATCGTTCAGACGTCGGGCGGACATGTTTTCATCCCCGAGCCAAAAAAACTCCGGCCGAATACCCAAACGCTCAGCCACATCGGAACAGCCTTCGACAAACCGCTTAAGATGATAGAATGTATTCCGATCCTCCTCATTTTCGGTCGCTGTAACCAATGCAATGACCGGGATCTTTGGGGGATTCTTCCCATGACGGCGTGATGCCATCAATGCCGATACATAAGGGTTGGTGTGATATCCCAGTTCCTCAGCTGTAGCCAGTACCTTTTCGCGAGTGACTGCGGAAACTTTGGGAGAGTTGTTCAACGCCAATGAAACCGTTGATTTACTCACGCCCATCTTCTGGGCAATATCGCCCATCGTAACCATCATGAAATAACCTCCTCGTCACAGGAAAGACCCGCAACACCTCGCAACTCAAACTCTATTCATACTAATTTTAAAACGAATAAAAGCAAGGGTGGTCATTCCATCGAGATCGGAATTAAGGCTGAACCATTTTCCAAACCTCGGAACCGGCGCTGATGAATGTGCCCATGGAGAACACGGTCGTGGAATCCGGGTCAAAGGGCGTCGGATAACCCCCTACAGGTTGTGAGTTAATCAGCCGCCCATCCTCGTTCTGCCGTTCGCAAAGCGCTTTCCACCCTTTTCTAGTTGCGGGCTCATACGTCGCCCGATCCAGCAGTCCCTGGTTAATGCCCCATGCAAATCCGTACACAAAAAATACAGAACCGCTGGTATCATCCTGCGCCGGGTCGGTCGGGTCCAACAGGTTCGGTGCCCAGGTTCCATTGTCCTTCTGAATTTCAAGCAACTTAACCGCCATCCGATGATAAATATCCACAAAATAGCCGCGCTCCGGATGATCCTCCGGCAACAGCTGCAGAATTTCCACCAGCGCACCGAAAACCCATCCGTCGCCGCGCGCCCAGAACACCCGTTTCCCACCTTTGGAAACTTTTTTGATATCGCGCTTATCATGGAAATAGAGGTCGTGCTCCTCAGAGAAATACCAAGCATGCGCCTGTTTCCATTCCTGCACCATGTAGTCGAAATATTTATCCTCACCGGTCACATGTCCCATTCCCGCCCAAACCGGTGCGGCCATGTAGAGCGCATCGCACCAGTTCCAGCGTTCCCGGTTATACGTTTCCCGCATCTTCCCATTTGCACCCATAATGGTTTTCGCCGGCGGATTCGCCAGAATCCAATCAAATTCCTTTTGAATGCCCGCGATCATTTCAGGGTTTTTATCTAACTGATAAAGCTTGATATAGGACAGGCCGATCGCGTGATCGTCGGCGTGATACGGACGGCGACCGAACTTCCAGTGATGTTCCTCACCGGTTTTCTTAACTTCATTCACCCATTTCCGGTTGCCCGTGGTTTCCGACAAGTCAGACAAGCCCATATAAAATGGGGCCCAATGCCATTCCAGCACATCAAATTTTGCCGGATGATCAAGCTGCCACTGCGCAGCCATTTCCATACGGTTTACGATTTCATCGGGCTCGAAAACATCGGCCGTCGAAGACAACGCAACAGCGCATAACAGGGACATAAAAAAATTCTTAACAAAACTCTTCATCATATATTATCAACTTTAAATTTTATATTCGTTCTACTTTTTCACCGCGTGTTCGCTCAAATAAGCATTCCACTCTTTGGCCGATTTGATTTCGCCCGCCTTTTCCCATCCGTATCCTGCGCGGTAGGTCACCTGCCCCTTCGCATCCGCTGCAGTGATCAAGAGCGCATGACTCTCGTCCTTCTCTTCGGACTCAACCAATTTAAATTCCTGAATCCGGGCGGGATCCATCATGACGCCCGTGCCCAATCCGAAGTCATCGATTTTTTCCCAGCAGGCCATCCACCCGGCCGCCACATTTTCCGAAACAGAAGCCTTCCCGTCGTGCGTGGTCAGACCACCGGCCAGCGGCAACCCGGCCGCCGGTGAGCCATCTTTCCAGAACGTGGAAACCGCACTGAAAAAGCGGTCCCCCATTTTGATCGAGATCTGCTTTTCCTCGCGATAATCCGCACCGTTGAAACTCCATTCATAGGTGAGCACAAAAACGGTTTCCTGCGGCTCACTCTTAATGATCTTCCAATCGGTGTACGTGTCGGAAGTGACCATACGCCCGTCAATCCATAATCCCAGTCCGCCGCAGCCCCGCGACCCTCCAACATGATAGGGATCGTATCCCTCGCCATGATCCACATGATACGACTTCTTATTCACATTCCCGATATACCACCGATCAATCACCGGATAATCGACCCGCTTGAGCCAGCAGTCGATTCCGCTGTCTTCCGGCCGCTTGCGCAATGCAGGCCCATAGACCCGGAAAGCCACTTTATCGTTTTCCCATGCAAAATCATCCGCGCGCTCGGGAACAAACCGGGCAAAGGTCCGAGGTTCCTGCACCGCCGGGATCGGCTCTGCGGCCGTCGCCGACCGATCCGCCCCGAATACCCCCATCAATAAAAGCAGCCCCACATACTTCACGTTCATAATTCCCTTCCTTCCACAATATATATACTTTACCCGCGCCATCACTTGACCTCCAGCAGCTGCAGGTCGCCGGTCAGATCCACGAACGGATACGGCCTGTAATCTTTCTGCTCTTTGTAATTCGGATTGCGGACCGGCAGGTACCGCGGAGCCACATTCGCCTTCAGCCAGGACCGCAGCTGAACCATTAACTGATCCCGCTTTTCCGGCATGGATTCAGACAGGTCATTTGCTTCGTAGGGATCTTTTTCAATGTCATACAGCGACAGCTTTCCATGCCAATCCCAAAGCAGCTTATAGTCGCCCACGCGGATGCCGGAGTGCGGCGTCAGCGGAAGGCCGTCATCCGGATGCTTAACTCCCACATTAAAGGGATAGTGCCAGTAAAACGTGCGCGGCGGAGTCTTTTCCGCAGGCGCTTCAAGCAACGGAACCAGACTGATTCCATCAACGTCTTTCGGAATTTCATTGCCGGTTAATGCGGCCAGCGTCGGAAGCTGATCGATACAGTTCGCGGGCGTGTCACACCACACCCCGCCCTCAAAGCGGCCGGGCTGCCAGTAGATCAGTGGCACACGGACCCCGCCTTCATGCAGGCAGGCCTTCCCTCCCTTGAACGGATAGTTGTCGGTCGCCGCCGGTTTCGAATATTCCACTCCACCATTATCGGAGGTCAAAACCACAAGCGTATCCTTATCCACATCGCATTTTTCCAATGTCTGGAGAATGCGACCCACTGAATCATCGAGATGTTTCACCATCGCCGCATAGGTGGCATTCTCATGCCCCAACGTTCCCTTCTGCGATTTCCCTTCAAAATGAGCAATCGTTTCTTCTGGAGCCTGAAGCGGCGTATGTACAGCAAAGTGATTAAAATAGAGAAAGAACGGCCGATCATCCTTCCCGGCTTTCTGATCCGCAACCGCGTCTTCGATATAGCGAACCGCACGATCCGTCAGATCATCCGTCAAATACTCCGCATAAGGCGCGGGGCCGGCACGGCCCATTTTCGATTCTTTTTGCGGCATCTTTGAATAGGGAAGTTTTTTACTGTTCCAATGCTGCGCCCAATTAAAATAGGTCGATCCTCCGGCATCGAACCAGGCCGGAGCTTCATCAAACCCCTGGTCCAAAGGCTGGAAACCTTCAGCGCCATGGCCGCCCAAATGCCATTTCCCGATAAATGCCGACCGATGCGATTTAAGAACCTTAGGCAGCGTAGACAGTGCTGGATCAAGTCCGGTATTCGAGCGTCCGTTCGTCCAGGCCTGCTGTTTATTTTTATTCTTCTTATGCCCCAATATATCATGTGGACTGGACCCTTCGGGCGTATCCATCCCCTGATTGTAATAGGTCGGGAGAAGTGGCGTGGCTGTCGTGAACCCATGCCGCGCGGCATACTGCCCGGTCATCAGCGCCGCCCGCGTAGGCGAACAAAGCTGATTGGCGTAATACTGAGAAAACACAATCCCCTTTCCAACCAACCGGTCCATATGCGGCGTTTCATAAAACAGCTCATCCATGGGCTTACCGGTATAATGATTCGCATAGGCCGCGATATCCGTAATCCCCAGATCATCGGCCAAAATAAATACCACATTCAACGGTTTGGCCGGTACAACGGCAGTCAAAACCATCAAACCACATACGGTTAACATCGCTTTTTTCATCCCATCACCCTTTGGTTTTCTCCTGCTAAATTGTAAAAAATGTACAATACTGCAATCAGTATCTTCGAATAGAATTTGGTTTTATTTTTGCACTGGAACTTTGCGGATCGCCTGAACCCTTACCGGTCCGGCCAGTCCAGACGGCTGAAGAGCCCGATTGGCTTTCACTCTTCTATCCGACAACCAGAACGGAGTAAAGGTCTGCTTTTCTTTTCCAGGAAACCCGTCGGGATACTTGAGTTCTCCCACCAGTCGGTTGCTCCAAAGATTAGTCACATCCACGCGCAGCTCATTTTTTCCGGGCTTCAGATGCTCCGTCACATCAATCACAAAGGGGGGCTTCCACAACAGGCCCAGATCCTTGCCATTCAAATAGACCCGGGCCATGGGTTCCACTCTACCGAGATCCAATTCAAATCGAAGATCTCGCTGCGCGAAACTCTTTTCCGGCATATCAAATGAAGTCAGATAACCGCCCGTTCCGGAATAATGAACGATCGAGGCCTCATCCAATTCCGTCCAATAAAGCAATGTATCGAGTTGAATAGATTCCGGCATATCCAGATCCGGCATAAAGGCCAATCGCCAGGATTTTTCATCCAGCTCGACCGGTTCTGGCAGCGGAGCTTCATCCAGCTCAAGCAATGTGCCGTCAGCCAACTGAAGCGAATAAGGACCTGCGATTTTCACATAGGCAAACCGTTTATCTCCTTCGGCATGCACTTTCGGCACTTCCGGACCTTGGATATGTACAATAGATGGAGCCGCCGGATCTGATGATTTCTTAAACACCACAAAAACAGAACCCGCTGGCCCCAGTGAAACCGGAACACGAATTCCTTTTTCCAGCACTTCATAATGTGCCGTTTTCACCATACGCCCCGTGTCCGCGTGCCATAGTTCAGGCGCGCGGTCCTTCGGCACCCGGAAAACCGGATCCAACTGCACCGATGCTAATTGCTGATTCGACAGAAAATAAATATCCGCATCATCCAACTGGCGATGGGTCCAGAGCGTTTTTTCAGGATTAATATTCGTCACATCAGCAGGTAGCGCGAGTGACTGCACGACATCGTTCAATTCCAACCCCTGGATAATTTTACCCTTTCCGAATACTTTAATTCCGGACTCACCTATCGTCATACCCTGCCACATGGTCGCTGCAATGTTGCGAATCTGTTCATCCGCCTGTACCGCATGCTGGAGACTGGGCGATTGTTCCGGAGCTTCGCCATACAGCACACCGCCAGCCTCAACCGCCGCGCGCAGTTTTTCGAGTACCGCGGGCCGCATGGTTTTTAATGGAGGCAGAACTAAAACCGAATAACTCTTCCCATCCGGCAGTGTCCCCCGTCCGTTTTGAATGGTCATCCGCTCCAGCAGCACCTCGGCATTAATGAAATCAAAATCATAGCCGATGGGCTGTTCCGGATGTCGCGTACCGGTCATGATCGGCGTGTCCTCGCCAATAAAATAGGCAAAATCAGCCACATGCAGTCCCTGTTGAAGCATCACATGGCATCGCCGCAGATAGTCGATCCAGTCCCGTCCTTCATAGAACCAGGTGCTGTGCCGATTAAATTCAGTTCCAAACCAGGCATTGATTCCCGGCCGCCGTTCATCCGGCTGTTGAATATAGAGATGCAGCACAAAATGGTTAATGCCCTCCGTAAAGGCCCAGTCGCCGCGTGCCTTCATTTTATAGGGCGTCAGCTCCCAGTTGCTGCCTGAAGTCAGTGCTTCTGCATAACACACTTTTTTTCCATAAGCATGAGCCGTCGAAGCCGATGCACGACACTCGATATTGCCGAGCGTTCCGGTTGCCCAGAACTCGCCCGCCACCAAATCGCATGCGCCGCCATAGCGCATGAATTCTCCAGGGAAGCCCCAATGGCCATAGTTTTCCAACCAGGTTTTTAATCCATGCTCATTACTGCGCTCCCGTAAACCGGTCGCATACACATCCGCCAGCTGATCCGCCACCAGCCGACGCAGATCCCATAAAAAACGGTCCGAGGATTCCGGATCTTTAACCACGCGCCCGCTCAAAACCGGAAGATAGGGAAGCGGATCGTAGCCATACGTTTCCTGAAATACAGGGGCCAGGTCATCGGTCCAGTTTTGCGAACCTTTTTCATAGCTGTCCGCCACCACATATTTCAGTGCGGTTTTTTCATCCGGAGCGAGGCGTTTAAGCAACTCACCGACAAAGGCATCAAAATGAGCATCGAGATGTTTTCTGCTCATTTTATCCACTTCGGGTCCCGTTGCATTCGGAGCGGCCGGACTGTTCACCGTCCCTGTAGGGAGCATACCGATCCGTTGGATCACCCAATCACCCGCCGGAATTTTGC
>CAKZQV010000262.1 GCA_937141895.1 uncultured Verrucomicrobiota bacterium | reverse complement strand
AAGACGCCATCGAGCCCATCGAAACCGCCATTAATTTTTTTCCGGAAACCCGCCAGTCAGTTCAGGCCTTGCGGAATCTGGCAATGTGCAAACTGCACCTCAGGATGGACAATGAGGTTGTCGCCATTGCTGAATACTGCTGCGAGCGGTTCGCTTCCGATACAAACAGCCCATTAGCTGTTTTGGGTATTGGGCGTCAGGCCATTGAGATAAAACAAGGGGAGTTGGGCGAGGAATTATTTGGCCTCTATGTGCAAAAATTTCCAGAGCATCAGCATCGCGTCGACATTCTATCCTGGTTTGCCTGGCGGGCCTACAAGGCAGAAGAGTGGGAAAAGGCCGCGCGATTTTTCCAATCATTGGAAACCGAGCTGAGGCGGATCGGACAGCATGACGAACAGTTAGAAAAGGCGGTTTTTATTCAGGCGATTCATCCCGTCCGTCCCGAAAAGCTGGATGCGTTTATGGCAGAATTTCCGGAATCGGAACGAGTGGCTTCGGCGTTGAGTAAAAAGGCGCAGGCTCAGCTGGTGACCGGAAAATATTCCGAAGCATTCCAGACGTTGGAAACATTGAAGGAAAAATTTCCGAATGCGCCGGCGTCAAAAAAAGCGTTGTCCGGACTGATTGTGGCTTCTGTGGAAGCGGGGAAGTTTGATATTGCGGAGCAGGTGTTGAATCGAATGCTCGAAGATAAGAAGGCCTATGGCTATGACGTGTATCTTTCCACCGGAGAAGGATTGTTGAAGGCGGGAAAATTTGAACTGGCAGAGACGGCCTTCGCGGCCGTTCCTTTAAACGCGAACAAAACTTATGTTGAACAGGCATTGATGGGTGCCGCTTCCTGTCAGTTTGGCCGAAATGAATTTGAGGGCTGTTTCCAGGCCTTGGAAAAGCTGCTCACAAAATTTCCAACGACTGGACGTTTTTATGATGCGCGTTTGATGCAGGCACGATGTCTGGTGGAGATGGGGCACATGGACGAAGCGGTTAAGGCCTACGCAGAGGTTGGGAGTCAGGATTATTCGGTTACGATCGAAATGGCGGGCGTCCTTACTGATCCGGAAGAACGTTTGGCGGCGTATCAGCGTGTGGCGTTATTGGCCGATCCGCAGAAACCGGAAAATCAGCCGTTAATTGCTGAGAGTATTGTGGCGAGTCTTCCGCTTGGTATGGAGCTGCAGAAATATAATCTGGTAGTCAGCGCGTGTGATCAGTTTAAGCAGTTATTTCCTGATCATGAAAAACTTCCAACCATTGGAAAATTCAGAAGGGAGGCGGAACGTGCGTTGGCGAATTAGCTTTTTTCTTCTGATCTGCTTTTCAGCACAGGCGGCCTATGTGGTGAATAACGCAGGCCGGCAGATTTCCGGGCGTGAGATTTCTGCGGATAGCGATGGCCGCGTCACGCTGAAAACGTCAAACGGGCAGGTGATGACGTTTCAAAAGGGGCAGTATCGCTCGGCGGTAGCGGATCGGCCGAAGGCATTGGATATTGCTGAAAAGCTGTTGAGCGAAGGTCGGGGAAGCGAGGCGGTACCTTTTCTGAAACTGGCGAAAAAGAACTGTCGTTTTTTGAAGTGGGATCAGGAGGCGATACAGCTCTTGGCGGATTATTATTTTGAATCCGGTCAATTTGCATTGGCCATTGTGGAGTTCCAATCCTTGGACGATCAGGCGATTGCGCAGAATCAAGTACGGGTGCGTGAGGCGATGATGAAAAGTGGTGAGGTGCACGATGTGATCCGTGTGCTGGATGAAGACATCCGCTCGGGCTCGCGGGAGGCGGCGGCAAAGGCGTATTTGCTACGTGGACAGTTGAAAGAGGAGCAGGGCGATGCGGAAGGCGCGCGGCGGGACTGGATTAAAGTGAAACTATTTTTTAAAGCGCAAGCGGATGCAGTTAAGGAAGCCGAAAATTTGTTGAAGGAGAATGAAGTATGAAGAGGTTGATGGTGGTTTTAATCCTTGCCGGTTCTGCGGCCTTCGCCCAAGAGGCGGAGATCGTGAAGAATGAGGCGGTGCAGGCGGCCGAGGCCGCTCCGGAAGAAGTCTCGGGATTTTTGGATGTGGTCCGCGGTGGCGGGGCTTTTGGTATGTGTCTTTGGATCGGGTTGGGAGGTCTTTCGCTGGCGGCTGGGTCGCTAATTGTTGATTCGGCTTTGAATATTCAGGAAAAGAAAATTATTCCGAAGCCATTGGTCTCACTGATTCGGGAAGCGATCGATGAAGGCAGCCTGAAGAAAGCGGCGCAACGATGCAAAGATGTTCCGGGGCCGTATTCCAATATTCTTTTGGCGGGTTTTGAAAATGTAGAAGATGGGTTTGATTCTGCGCAGGATGCCATCGCGATTGCGGCGGACATGGAGAGTGAGAAAATGCTCCAGCGGGTGAACTACCTGAATGTGGTAGGGAACCTCGCGCCGATGCTCGGACTGCTTGGAACGGTGCAGGGGATGATCCTTGCGTTCGCCACATTGGGCACAACTTCGGGTGCGGCCAAAAATGCGCTACTGGCGATCAATATTTCTCAAGCACTCTACACCACGGCTGCAGGACTGGTCATTGCAGTGCCTGCCATTGGAGCCTATTTCTTTTTCCGTAACCGTGCGGCGAAGGTGATCCTGACGATGGAAAGCCTCACGATGGATGTGATGAAGGGTTTGAAGAATCGTAAAGCTGACTAATGCCCCGACGTAATGCCCAGAAAAATAAATCCGGCGGAATAAACATGACGCCGATGATTGATGTCGTCTTTCAGATGATCATCTTTTTCGTGTGCACGGCGCAACTGGAACGTGAGCAGTTTTCGGAATGGATCAATTTGCCGAATTCGCCGAATGCGCCAGAGATGGCGCAGGAAAAAGATCCGCGGACGATTACGATTGAGGTGGATGATAAAGGGAAGATTACGATCGGGCGCACCCCGCTATCGGTTTCCAAACTTCAGAAAATTTTAACGAAAGCGGTTTCGGATTACGGTGTTCATGGGCCATCCATTCCCATTCAAATTCGAGCCGACCACGCCTCCAGACATGCGAATGTGAAGCGGGTGATGGATATATGCACTGCGTCGGGGCTTTATAAAATTGCGTTCATTGCGGTGAAGGATGATCTCGAATGAGAGGAAAAAGGCAAAGACGGTTTGCGGGAACCGATACTGACGTCGAAGTTTCGATGACCCCGATGATTGATGTGGTGTTTCAATTACTAATCTATTTTCTGGTGACGTTTAGCACGGCGGAAGTGTTGTCGTTTTTGGATATTTCACGGCCAGCCCCGGATGCGGCACAGGAAGCTCAATCGCCGCCGGCCGATATGATCCGAATTGCGGTGATGGAAAATGGGTATGCGATCAATGGCCGCGACGTTGGCGACGAGGAGTTGAAGGTCTTGCTGGAAAGGCTGGCCGCAGTGAGCACAAAACAGACGGTACTGGTGAATTGTGATGATCAGTCGTTTCATGGCCGCTTGGTAGATATTCTTGACCTTTGCGCGGCCAACGAGCTGTCGCAGATTGCGGTGATGAGCGGAAAGTGAAAGTTGGGAATAGCCGCAAAGAGGCGCAAGAAGCACAAAGACAGGAGGGCATGATGGAGTGGAAAACGATTAATGAGCTGTGTGATGTAATTCGTAAAACGAGCTTGGACATACATCAGTATCATCGGTCGGGACATCTTGAGAAAATATATGAGAATGCACTGGCTCATCGGCTTAGGAAGTTGAGACTGGATGTGAAGCAACAGCATCAATTGATGGTTCATGATGAGGATGGTGAAGAGCTAGGAGAATACTTTGCTGACTTATTTGTTGAAGGGCAGTTGATTGTTGAGTTGAAGGCCTGTCAGGCAACAAACAATGAGCATGTTGCTCAGATACTGGGCTATCTGCGGTCAGCCGGAGTTGTGCATGGATTGCTCATAAATTTTGGGGCGTCCAGACTTTATATCAAGAAGTATATTCTGAGCAAAAATCCCGCTCTCAAATCACAAACTATAAAATCTCTATTCTTGGGTTTTTGTGCTGCTTGTGCCTCTTCGTGGCTATACAGATAACATGAGCAATCGATCATATAGAAAGCATGGAAGTATACGGATCAGCGGGACGCTGGTTTCGGTGGTGTTGCATGTGGGGATCATCATGCTCTTGGTGAAGGTGCTGGTTTTTCGGGCGCCGGAGGAGGAGCGGGCCATTGATGTCCGCGTGGTGGAGGAACAGGTTCGTGAGCTGGATGAAGTTGAGAAACAGGAGGAAACCGAAGCGTCGGAATCGGGAGAAGAAATAGATGCTCCGGAGGAGCTGGCGGAGGAACTTCCGGACGATGAGCTGATGCAGGATGCCATGTTGGAGTCTGAGTTGGACATCACGGGTCTAGATGCGGTGGCCAATATTGAGAGTCCGCTGGTGATGAAGGGGCTGATGGTGGGGCGCTCCTCGGCAGGCCGAAAAAAGCTACTGAAAGAATTTGGCGGACGCTACGGGGGGCAGGCGGAAAAAGCGGTTTTGAAAGGTTTGGACTGGCTGAAGGAGCATCAGCGTGAGGATGGCGCATGGGGTGTAGGCATGAGCAAAAGCATGACGGCGAAGCAGGAGCGGGCGCGTCTCACGGGTTTGGCTTTGCTTTGTTATCTGGCGCACGGCGAAACGGCGCAGTCGGAGAACTATGGCGAAACAGTGCAGCGCGCCATTCAGTATCTGCTCGCGGAACAGGATGTAAAGTCGGGGA
>CAKZQV010000261.1 GCA_937141895.1 uncultured Verrucomicrobiota bacterium | reverse complement strand
ACACTGATGACCAGACCGACTAAACCGCTCAGCCCGAGCATCACGGCAGCAAGCCCATCTGCCCTGAGCACAATACCCAGCGGTGCCCCCCACCCCCCGACTTCATGGAACAACGTTGATGATTGATGCACCGCACGGCAGACGTTGAATGAGGTGAGTGCTGTGCCCACTGCGGCGGCAAGGCTCAGCCAAAGAGCGGTACGCCCCCTGAAGAGGAACACCACGATGCCTAAGACAAGCGGCCACAGGACGGGCCAGATGAGGATCGAGGACTGCGTCATTCGTCGTCCTCCTCATCGAGTGTCAACGAACCGGTTTCGTCATGATACCTGCACAGCAGGGCCAGCAACAATGCCGTAGCACTGACGGCAACCACGATACCTGTGAGTACCAGCGCATGCGGAACGGGATCGATCGAACCGTCGGCCTGCCGGTCGGCTGAGGATACCAGGAAAAGAAAAATACCTGTTCCGATAAAGTTTCCGGCCAGGACCTTTCGTAGGATGTTGCGCTGAGAGAGATAGTGAAACAGGCCCAGGCCGGCAATGGCGATACCGGTTAATGCATAAATCAGAGACGTGCTCATGGGCCCTCCTCTTCCGATGGCGCAGCCAGCAGATTGGCACAACCAGAGAACAGGACGGTCAGAATTGCCCCGATGCTAACCGTGCAGGCCAGCTCGATGATCAGGATGATGTGCTTTGCTGATGCGCGCGGGTACTCGAGGAACGCACGGTCCTTCATAACAAGGAGTCCCGCGAGGAGAAACACCAGAAACCCTCCGCCCAGGATGATTCGCACCACGGTGCGGGCGGTATGCAGCGGCAGTTCGCGGCCGCTGAGCAGAAGAACGACACCGGCTCCGCCCAGTAAAGCGCCGGCCTGAAAAGCTCCTCCCGGTTCTTTATAACCGACCCATACCAGGTAGCCCGCAGTTAATACGACCATGGGCGACAGCAGATGAACAAAGGTCTCCAGCACTTTGGATCGATCCCTGCGCCGGAGGTCTCGCATGGTTTGTCCTTCACAGACCGCGTAAACGCCGAGAACTGCCAGAAGTAGCACACCAATTTCGAGCAGGGTGTCGTATGCGCGGAAGTTGAGAATCACGGCCGTCACAGGATTAACAACGCCGCTTTCATCGATACGCGACAGGGCCTCATCGGCTAGCCCACCGCTGTAGCTCCATCCACTCAATACCGCCATGGCCAGCAGTCCCGTGAGGACCAGCGTGAGGAGCACGGCCCAGGCACCGGAAGTTGAACCATTAACTGGATTTTCAAGGCGGCCCGATGCGGCGCCTTTCCTCTTTCTTTCAATCCGGTTGAGTGCGCCCAGAAACAGGGCCCCGGTTATACCAGATCCGATCGCCGCCTCCGCGAGGGCTAGATCCGGTGCATGGACACGTACCCACGCAATGGCAACAAGCAGTCCGAACAGCATAAAAATGACGATACTTTTAAATAGGTCACGTGCACGCAGTGCCGCTGTTGCCAGCGCGATCAGGGCAATCGACAGCAAAAGATCAAAGCTCAACCCATCAAGCAGCATCGTTACGACTCTCCTTGACATCCGGATTTCGGCGGGCGGATTCCGCTACGAGGTAGCACGTCGTTGCGCTCGCAATAAGCACGAGAAGCCAGATCAGAACCAGCTTCAGCATGACCGTCAATTCACTCTGTCGAAGAATGGCGCCGAATACGACAAGGCCAAGCCCAAGATTATCCGCCTTGGTCAGGGCATGAAGCCTGCTAAATACATCGGGAAAACGGAGCAGCCCGACGGTACCCGCCGTAAAGAAAACAAGGCCGAATCCAATCAGCAGATAAGACAGTACCGCACTAATACTCATGATGGATCATCTCCAGATCCTGATGACCACACATTTCGTGTGAACGTAATCACGACCACGGCAGAAAGCAGAGCCAGTACCAGCGCTATGTCGAAGAGAGCGGTATCCTCAAAGGCAAGTCCCAGCAGTATGAGCACCCCGGCACCCCCGGTACCGAATAGCTGAGCAGTCTGCATTCGATCCGCACGAGTGGGTCCCCACACGGCTCGCAAGACTCCACCCATAAGCGTGAGCAGAAGATATGCAGCAAGCAGTATGTATGGCTGCTCCGTCATACTTGCAACTCTCCCTCCAGACCAAATACCGCGGCCACTTTCTCTTCCAGTGTCTTCAGCTCATCGATGGTCGATGATGCTAGAGAGAGAACATGGACTTCAACCCGATCCTCCCCGAGTTGACAGGATAAAGTACCCGGAAGAAGACTGATCGAATTCACGAAAAACACGCGCCAGGGCCCTTTCGGGAGGCGTAGCGTGTAGTTAACGAATCCCGGATCGCCCGGCAGGGGGGGGGCGAACGCGCGGTAGGCCACATCAAGCCCGCCGATCAGCGCATGCTTAGCGAAGTAGGGCAGGTATTTTAGAACACCTCGGAAAGAGTATCGGTACTCGTACCTAGGCATCAACGTATGCTGAAGCATAGCAGCTAGCACAATGACCGGAATTCCGACCAGCCATGATGAAACATCGCCCGAGGTGAGACACCACCAGACGAATGACATGATAACGATATAGATGAATGCATTTCGCAACGCTCAATACCCAAAAAACTAATAAAGTGACCTCTGCCAATCGCGATTGACGAAGATACCTTTATCGTAAAAAACTGCAACATTGAACATTCGAATCTATCACCCTCACATCGCAATGGAATACGCAACCTCTGATGCAGGGCAATGCAGAAGACAAATGCCGATCGTGAACCAATATCGAAACCGAAGCAATTTGACATAGCCTTTTAAAACAAGTACTCTCAATACGTTAATTCACTAAATTGGGGGGATCATCATGTGGTCAAAGTATTTATATCTATCCATTTGTATTATAGTGCTCACCGCAGGTACTTCTTTAGCCAATACGGACGTGAGAATCTGGAAACTGAAAAGCGGAGAAAAAATCCGCGCGGAACAGATGAGCTATGACCGTGAAACGGGCGAAGTCATTCTTTTAATCAATGACACACAACAGCGCCCCGTTGCCTTTGACGACCTTTCTCCCATTGATCAAGCCTGGATTGTCGAATGGGATCAGATTGAGCAGGAAATGAATGTTCTGATCGATGCGCTGGGCGGGCGGTTTGAGCATTACGTAGCCGAAGGGGCCGCATTCACCACCGACTTTTATGTCTACTTCCCCTCGAGCTGTACCGCAACAAACAAGCGACCCATGCTTATTCTTTTTAATGCCGGAGGAAAAGCGGCGCGATATATGAAAAAGTTCATTGATGCGGCGGAACTGCACAATATTGTCCTTGTGGCCTGCGACTCCTTTCGCAACACGGATGATAATCCGGAACTTGAAGGGGAAATGCGTAAACGCTTCGGCGAACTGCTGCCCCTGATCGAGGCCACGGTCCCGCACGATCCCAAAAGGATTTTCATGGGCGGCAACTCAGGCGGTGCCTGGAGAGCCTATCATTACTCCGCCTGGTTCGATCGCCCATGGGCTGGCATATATGCCAATGCCGGATGGCTGGGCGGCTATAAATATTACAACGAGCCCTACCCGGACGATATGCGCATCGCCATGGTGAATGGAAATAATGATCATGCGAATCGGTGGCTCGAACGAGACGGAAAATTACTCATGGCCAAAGGGAATGAGGTCGGGCTTTTCTCTTTCGATGGCGGACACCAGCCAGCACCGCCCTCCACCCGGTCAAAAGCACTCGAGTGGCTGATTAATGAAGGTGGAGATTACGATTAATCTGGAGGCCCGCATGTCTAAACTATTGTTCATTTTCATCACAGCCACACTTATTCTAATGCCCGTTGCCCGAGGCAACACAGACGAACGGGTCTGGACGTTTAAATCCGGCGAAAAACTGCGCGCCGCTCAGTTGAGCTTTGAAACTGAAAGCGGCGAAATCGTTATGCTGATCAATAATAATGAAAAACGAACCATTCAGTTTAATGACCTTTCACCCATCGATCAGGCCTGGCTGGTGGAATGGAGCCAGGTGGAGCAGGAGATGGATGCATTCATTGGAGCTCTAGGCGGAACATTCGAACACCGTGTGGCCAAGGGGGACGAGTTTGAAACGGACTACTTTATCTACACCCCAGCCTCAATTTCAACCAACGCCAATCGGCCATTGCTTATCCTTTTCAACGCTGGTGGCAGAGCAGCCCGCTATATCAAGAAGTTTGCAGATGCTGCCGAGCTTCACGGAATCACGGTCATTTGCAGCCCGCAATTCCTCAACTCAACGGATGATGAGATTAATGATGTGATGTCGAGAAGGTTTCTGGAAATGCTGCCTATCATCGAAGCCAAAGTACCTCACGATCCGAAACGGCTGTTTATGGGAGGCAATTCTGGCGGAGCCATGCGTGCGTACGGCTATACTGCTGAGATCGATCGACCATGGGCCGGTATTTATGCCAATGCCGGATGGCTGGGCGGTTATGACTATTACGATCTCCCCTATCCCGGTGGCATGCGGATTGCGATGATTAATGGGAACAACGATCACGCCAACCGATGGCTGGAACGGGATGGAAAACTCCTGATGTCCAAAGGCAATGAGGTGGCCGTTTTTTCATTTGAGGGCGGCCATCAACCCGCACCCCCAAAAAGCCGCTCAAAGGCACTTGAATGGCTCATCAATGAAAACGGACAATACTAACCGGCCCAGCGCCGTCTTCGGCGGCCGCGTTCGATAGAGGATTCTTCATCCTCTTCGGTAATCATCCCCTGTTCCGTTAAGGGGGTCATGACGATAGCATTTCCCTTCGTGATCGCTGGACAGATATTACGGCAAGCCCCGCACCCGCGGCATTTCCTCGGATTTACCTCGGGCAATGGAATCCCGTCTGCACCTTCCGTCACCTCAAAGGCGTTATAGCCACAGAATTCATCGCAGGCCAAGCACTCCTGCCGATCTTCCCAAGCAATGCAGGCTCCTTTGCGCACATGCGCCACCGCAATTTTCCGCTGTAATTTTTCATCCTCATTGAGAAACGTTATGGCTCCAGTCGGACAAACGGTTGTGCAGGCATTGCAATACTGCTCGCAATACGAACCGTCGTGTTGATCAAAGTCCAATTCCGGCAGGCAGAGTTCTGCAAGTCCACCCTCTTTTCTCACGGTCAACACACCGGTAGGACAGGCCTTAACACAGGCGTAACAGCGCATGCAGGTTGCGGCATAATTATCGAGGGTCTTAGCGCCGGGAGGCATCGTCGGTGGTGTTTCCGCCCGAACGTTTTGTTTGAATACCATGGCAGCAGGAACACCAAGAGCCATTCCGGTCAGTATGTCCCGGCGGCTGGTTCTCATCGACTTCTCCGTCTTCGGTTGTTTCACCTTCAGCTTCTCAACCAGATAACCCAACGGGCAAAGCTGCATGCACCAGATATGCGGCTGAATAAAGCTGAGCAACAGGAAAATCGGAATCAACACGCCTGGAATCCAGGCCATCGCATGCGCTGTGCCCTGACCCAGCACCCCAAACCGTGTAAAGGTCGAAAGCGGATCCAGAAATAGAATCAGGGGCAACCCGGCAACAGAGGCACATATCGTAAACCAAAAAAGAAGGCCATTCAGCTTCCACGGCAGAATCTTCATTTTTGCGCTGAATTGTGAGGGCACCGAATAGAGAGTCCCCAGCGGACATATCCACCGACAGAAAAATCGCCCTTTCCACATACACAGTACCAGTATTCCAAGAGCGGGCAGTGTCCAGACCAACGAAACATACCAGGTCTGATGCGCCAGCGATGCAGAGATGGCCGCCAACGGACTGAACGCGGGAATCCATCGGACCGCATACTCCGGTAACGGACCACCGATCAGAAAGAACATACTCAGAGCCAGAACAAACAGACGAACCGTCCAGCGGATCGCCTGCTTATGTGTTTTTAAAAACCCTTCTTCACCCATGTCTAGCCGACTTCAATTTCATGAATGTTCATTTTGCTTTTATCGATGACCCCGATACCCATTTCTTCAGCATATTTCAGATATTTAATATCGCGCGGCTTATGCTCAAATACATCCATCACGCAAGCATCGGCCACCACCTGATCTTTGGAAATAATCAGAAGGTTTGGTTCTTTCAGATTCTTCGCGGGCCCTTGAGGTCCATGATCCATCATGCAACGCGTCGCATCGACAATCGTCCAGGTGGGTGTATAGAACGAACAGAAGTCGGCAATGCACTGATGCAGGTCCGTGCGGTGCCAATGCCTACGATCCTTAATAATCCCCATCCAGTTTTTCATCGCAGAGGATACCGTAGCCCCCCCATGGTGTTTGGCAACCGGTATATTGACCACCGCATCCGCATCCAGGTATTCTGCGGCCACCTCCGCTTCCTTCAGTTTCCGACCATTGGAAATTTCAACCGACCGATAGCTTTTTTTCACTTTCTGCAAATCGATCATTTTGCATTTATGTTTTTTTGCGACCTGTTCGATACCGCTCTTTTTAAATGCAATTTTGGCGGAATTACACGGGTGCTCCGGAAGTTTGATTTCCTGCACGCCGCTGGCTTTAGCCTTTTCAAGAAACACATCCACCAGATCAGGGTGTGTATTCGCCCCGACCTCTGGCTCACGCGCCCAACCGGCATTGACCTTGAGTGTCAGGTTTTTCACGTTGGAACCGAATCCTCCTTGGGCCATCACGATTTCCATCGCCTTTTCCATGAGCTTGCGGTTGTCCTTACCATGCAGAATCCAGACATCGACTTTATCCACAGGTGATCCGGAAGCAGTGGGTGCCACTGCGGCAACAGCCGTACCGGCAACGGTGGTTTTTACAAACGTACGGCGGGATGCAGAATCTATAGTTTTCATAAGCGATCTCCTATTCATCATCCATATGACGGAAGAAGACCCCAAAGAACCACCATAAAACGATCAGGTGGAAAACTTTAGATTTTGTCCCTGCAAGCGATTTTACAGATCCAGGAAGTTTTGGAGCAGTTTTTTACCTTCCACCGTGAGGATGGATTCCGGATGGAACTGAACCCCGTGGACCGGGTGTTCTTTATGCTGAACGCCCATGATTTCGCCCTCTGCGGTCCATGCCGTAATCTCCAGACAGTCCGGCAACGTCTCCCGCTCAATGATCAGCGAATGGTAACGGGTGGCATCAAACGGGCTGGGCAGCCCTTTAAAAACACTCTTATTCTCGTGAAGCATGGGAGAGGTCTTACCATGCATCAGACGATCCGCTCGGATAACCTTTCCGCCGTAAACATCACCAATCGACTGATGCCCAAGACACACGCCGAATAGCGGGAGCCGAGGACCGAATTCACGAATAATATCGCAGGATATTCCGGCTTCTTTCGGCGTACACGGTCCCGGACTGACGAGCACTTTTTCAGGGTTCAGTGCAACCGCTTCTTCAACCGTAAGTTCATCATTACGAAAAACGCGCATTTCCGCGCCCAGCTCGCCCAGATACTGCACCAGGTTGTAGGTAAAGGAATCGTAGTTATCGATGACAAGAATCATGGCAGCACCTGAAAGTTGAAATGTGAAGTTTGAAATGTGAAATGTGAATCCATACGACGATCAACCTATTTCAAGTTTCCAGTTTCAGGGTTCAAGTCTCTCTCTCGGGCGGCGTGGTAATGCTTCGCGAGGGCCAATGCTTTCATCATGCCCCGCGCTTTATTACGCGTTTCTTCAAATTCATTGATCGGAACAGAATCCGCCACGATGCCGGCACCGGCCTGAACATAGGCTTTGTCTTTGTCGAGAATCACCGTACGGATCGTAATTGCCGCGTCAAAGTTGCCATTATAATCAAAGTAGCCGACGCAGCCGGCATACGGACCGCGTTTACTTTTTTCCAGTTCAGCAATAATTTCCATGGCCCGGATTTTCGGGGCACCACTTACCGTACCGGCAGGAAAACTGGCACGAACCACATCATAAATATCATGTTCATCCGCCAGCTTACC
>CAKZQV010000260.1 GCA_937141895.1 uncultured Verrucomicrobiota bacterium | reverse complement strand
CGGTAAAAGCGCTCGTGACCGCGAACGGCGCGGAAGCCCTGCGCATGGAAGAGCGCTTTGCAAACGATGTGGGGCTGCTGTGGGAAGGCGGCGGTTTGGATTCAGACTTCGGAGGAGAACAGGCTGAAACCGCGGAGTTTAAGGGCGCGACGATCGCGACCGAAGGTAAAAACTATAATGGTTCGGCGTATCTCGATATGGGCAAAGCGAAAGGCGCCTATGTGGAATGGTATCAGGAAAATGACGGTGCGGCCGCCAAGGTCAACCTTTCAATCCGTTACAGCGGCACGACTAAAGGTCGGAAACCGATGAACGTGCGCCTGAATGTGAATGAAGAGATGATGGAAAAGGTGGTCGACCTGCCAGCGGCCTCGAACTGGGGAAAAAACTGGAGAACGGTTGCGGTCCCAATCGAGCTGAAGAGAGGGGCCAACACGATTCGGCTGACCACGCTGGATAACCATGGACTCTTTATTGATGAAATTGAGATTCAATAATAATGGGGGTCGTGCTGAAACTCGTTCAGCTGATTTTGACTTGCAGAGGGTTCCGATGGACTCCGTCGGATACCCTGCTCGACTTTTTCGCCAGTCGGTATAGCTGTTCCAGAGGTTGGAAATGTGTCGCTGAGCCGGCATAGCGTCTTGAACAGAATTGGTTGGGTTTATAAGGCATCGGCTACCGTTGGTGGGCCATATCTCAGAGGCAATAGAGGGTGAAGGGTCGCGCAGTTCATGCTCTGCTGCCTCGGTCTGCATGCCTTGCTGTTTGCCGAGTAAAGCCCGTTTTTCATGAGCGGCGAAAGAATAAAAAATCATATTTCAATGGTTTGAATTCCAGCAGCATTTCTATATGTTTGGCCGTTAATCGCTTCATTATGCGGAGTCGTAACCGGTCATGATGAGTAGAGTCTGCTAGTTAAATTTTTAAATTGGGGTGGGTCATATGAAAAAAACAGGGATAAGAGTGTTGTTGCTGCTAGCCGTGCTTATGGGGGGCATTTCTTCGGAAGCCGCTACCAAAGGCCTTGCTGGGCGTATATCGGTCAGTGGCAATTTAGAGAAGGACCGTAACTCATCGAAAGAGGAAGGGGAAAAATCAAGTTCCCGGTCGAAGACGGAAACACAGTTTTATGACTTAAAGGTTACGGCGGCGAATACGGGCAAGACGGAGGGTACTTTCGATGTAGAATGGTACTTTTTTAAACGCCCGCTTGATAATAAAGGAAAGAAAGGCGATACCGTTTTGGCAGGACAGGGCAAGAAAACGATTCAGCTCAAGGGCATGAAGCGCCAGGTCATTCCGGTTCAATCAGAGGTTCTGTCGTGGAGTGAAACGAAAAGCTCCAAAAGTAGCTCCAAAAAGAACTCAAGCTCTTCCTCCAAAAAAACGATTTCAGGCGCGGTTTATGGGGGCTATCTGGTTCTGTTGAAAGCCGATGGAGAAATTATTTCCCGCTACTCGCCGGATAATAAAATGAAGTCAGACGACTGGCTTCGCGAAATGTCGATCCCATTTCAGTAGAATCAAAAAATAAGGAAAAAAGACATGTTGAAAAAGCAGTTTTTTCAGTTAGCAGCGGTTTCCGCAGCAGGATTCCTGGCATTGACGACGCAGGGGGCTCCCACCCATCTCGTTGATGAAAAACCGGTGGAAATTAAGCGGATTTCCGATGAGGTGATTCTGGTGGATTTCGGCCGCGTTTCATTTGGCAATGTTCGCCTAGCACCAACCGGGCCTCAAAAAAATGAGATAACGGTACATTTCGGTGAAAACTTTAAAAACGGACGTCTGGACCGTAATCCGCCAAAAAAATCAACGGTTCGGTACAGTAAAACGACGATCAAGTTGGATGATGACTCCACGGTGGTCGAACCTCCGGCAGACATTCGAAATACAAAGGGTCGCGGGAAGGCCGGCGATGCAAAACTCATTTCGATTCCGGAGGAGTTTGGTGTGATTATTCCCTTCCGCTGGGTCGAAATTGAGGGATGGAAAGGCGAGTTGACGCCCGAGCAGATTGCAAGACAATCGGTCTTTTTGACGGCTTGGGATGATGACGCGGCGCATTTTGAGTGTTCGGATGAGATGATTAATAAAATCTGGGATCTGTGCAAATATTCTATCAAAGCGACCACCTTTGCCGGAATTTATGTGGATGGTGACCGCGAACGTATTCCCTATGAGGCGGATGCCTATCTGAATCAGCTCAGTCATTATTATACGGACGCGGATAAGCAGATCGCCCGCGATACCTACGATCATTTAATGGAAAACCCGACTTGGCCGACTGAGTGGACGCCGCACATGGTCTTTATGGCTTATGCGGACTGGATGCATACCGGCGACGCAGCATGGCTGGCTCCTCGTTACAATGCCTTGAAGGACAAGCTTTTGATGGATCGCGTGGAGAATTATCTGGTCACAACGGATTTGAACGCTGAGAGAAAAAATCAGGGCGATATCGTCGATTGGCCCCCGAAAGAACGCGATGGGTATAAATTTACTGAAATCAATACGGTGGTGAACGCGTTTCATATTCGTGCGGTTCAGATGATGGCGGAAATGGCCGAAGCGCTCGGCCGGAATGCGGATGCCTCCAAATATAATACCTATATGAAAAAATCGCATGCCCGGTTCCAGAAACTGTTCTTCGATAAAAAGGATGGTTTATATGTTGATGGGAAAGGGACGGATCACTCCTCGCTGCACGCCAATCTGTTTCCGCTGGCTTTCGAGCTGGTGCCCCCGAAGGATCGTGAAAAGATGGCCGACTGGTTGGCCGGACGTGGTATGAAATGTTCGGTGTATGCGGCCCAGTATCTGATGGAAGCGTTGTTCGAAAATGGGGCTGACACCGAGGCGATTGAGCTGATGATGGCAGACGGAGATCGCAGCTGGAAGCACATGGTCAACAGTGGAACCACCATAACGTGGGAAGCGTGGGATCTGAAATATAAGCCAAACCAGGACTGGAATCACGCTTGGGGCGCCGCTCCGGGCAATCTGCTGCCGCGTTATGTGCTCGGTGCAGAACCGCTGCTGCCCGGCTGGAAAACGGCACGAATTTCTCCAAAGATTGGAAACTTAACGTCAGCGAAGGGTAAAATCCCGACGCAGATGGGATCCATTCTTGTGGAATGGAAAAATGAGAAAACCTTCAAAATAAAGCTGCACATTCCAGATGGTATGGATGCTCAGGTGGATCTTCCAAAGGTTGGAACATCCAGCAGGGTGCTCTTGAACGGCAACCCGGTTCAGGCATCCGTGAAAGGGGATCGGCTGTTTGTTGAACAGCCGGTAACGGGATCTGCGGTACTGGAAGTTAAATAGTCCGTTTATATAGACGTTCAGACAGTGGGTATATATTAAATAAAATCAGGTGAGGAACTGGATATGAGTGAAGAGCATGAGGAAAAACATGGCGAGTTCGAGCGCGAACCCGTACCAGAATCAAAAACAAGAGGGCTGAAAGCCATCGTCGGCATGTATGCCGGCGA
>CAKZQV010000259.1 GCA_937141895.1 uncultured Verrucomicrobiota bacterium | reverse complement strand
ATTGAATCGTTATTCGCTACCGGCGCATCGTTTACCGAATTAACCGTCAGCGAAATGGTGGCCACATTACTGTCGCCCGTTCCGTCATTTGCCTTGAACGTAAAACTGTCCGTTCCGCTGAAATTAGCATCCGGCGTATAGGTTTGATTCGGCAATGTTCCGCTCAACGAACCATGGCTCGGTTGCGAAATGATCGATATGGTCAACGGATCGCTGTCCACATCTGTTGCTCCTAAAGTGATCGCTTTTGAGCCATCTTCATTAAGGCTGTAGGAGGCATTATCGGCAACCGGCAAGCTGTTCACAAAGTTATCTTCATGAGAGAAGAAGTCGAGCATGACGTAGGAGCCGTTGGAAGCCGCGTTCTTCGTGCCGGTGGCAACGAGTTCAACCGTATGTGTACCGGAAGAAAGCGTACCACTGGAATAGACGATGCCCTGATATTCAACCGGATTAGCATACGTATCGAGATCATTGGCTACCAGGTTGCCATCGATATAGATATCCACCTTTCCGCCGTATCCACCTTTTCGCAGGCCGACGCTCACTTCGGTGCCGGTAAAGGTTAAGGAGACGCTATCATTCGCCGCTTGGCCGTACCTCATCGATCCGCCGTGATCCGCCGTATTGTTGTCCGCGATCCAGTTCCCCGTATAAACCAGGCTGGCATCCGAATCCTCAACAATCGAGCTTGAGCTCGTTGCAAAGAAGTCGAGCATGACGTAGGAGCCGTTGGAAGCCGAATTCTTCGTGCCGGTGACAACCAGTTTAACGGTATGTGTGCCGAAAGACAGCGTGTCATCGGAATAGACGATGACCTGAGATTCAACCGGATTAGCATACGTATCGACATCATTGGCTACAAGATTGCCATCGATATAGATATCCACCTTGCCGCCGTATGCTCCTTTACGCAGGCCGACGTTCACTTCGGAGTCGGTAAAGGTATATTCAACATAATTACCGGCCGTTTCACTCCAAGACATGGACCCCGCATAATCGGCCTCACCATCCTGAACCGTCCAGTTTCCTGAGTAGGTCAATGCACTGCTCTTATTATCAACGAATCCAACATCCTTATAGAAACCTGCTTTAACCGTTCCAGGAATAGGATCGCCAAAAGTCGTATTATTAAAGGTAACGGTTCCGGTGAAGTCATTGATATAGTTAAACTCCCCATTCGCCCCATACGCCAGATTGACCGGCCTATTAAACGTCGCCGCTTCACCGGCCTTCGCCGCATACTCATATCCTTCCGGCCCAACGGGTGTTGAAGGCGTGACCGTATAGGGCGTCCAGACCTTTCCGATCAGCTCTTT
This sequence comes from uncultured Verrucomicrobiota bacterium, assembly GCA_937141895.1. GTDB lineage: Bacteria > Verrucomicrobiota > Kiritimatiellia > Kiritimatiellales > Pontiellaceae > Pontiella. Next base: position 778 of record CAKZQV010000259.1, on the reverse strand, counting down.
CGTTTGGGACGATAAGCTGTTAATCGCCTCCGTTACATGGGTTCCAGAGCGCGCACCTTGCCGAAAATAGATGAGATGATCGCTGTCTTTATTAACGCCTAAATCATCCATTCTGTTCCACAAAGCGTTATAGGTGTTCCGCACATTAACCATCTGTATATAGGTAGCTTTTGATCCACCCATAAAAACATACCCTATTTTGTTATTGTCCTGGGCCCATTTTGTAATCGCGGCCATTGCATCCAACGTTTCCGGGCCATCCGGTTCAGTTGTTGTATTATAATCACCCACATGGCATTCCGTACCGACCCCATCAAAGTTACTCAAATGCGCCATCAACGTCGGATTTTCAATGCAATCAAACCACGTATCGCCACGATTTCCTTTGACTGTGGTTGAATTTACGCGTGCCCCGAGAAGCTGGATGAGCTTGATGGTGTCTTTGCTCTGAAGGTTGGAGTTGGCGATCGCACTGCGAACATCGGCCAGTTCCTGAACAGAAAGAATACGGCAGTCTTCTTCCCATGGTCCACCCGTGGTACCTCGTTTTAACCAGTCCTCGCGATAAATCAGCACATTATCAACCGTAAACCCTACATCTTCGTACTTTTTCAGCTCCTTGACCACTTCATCGCCCGTAAAGGTTCCATTGCTATTTTCGCCGGTACCAGCTTCCAGAGCCGCCACAGTCGTGTCAAAGATACGCGTGCCATTCGGGCGAACACAATCGTCTGGAGCCCCTCCAAACGCTATACAACTGAGTTTTTCCTGCGTGACC
>CAKZQV010000258.1 GCA_937141895.1 uncultured Verrucomicrobiota bacterium | reverse complement strand
GCAAACAGGGTCACGCCCTGGAGCGAGCGTACGGTTTCGGTGAGTCCAGCGGTTTCCACGGCGGCGAGAAGGGTGTTAAAGATGCCGGCTTCCTGCGCAACGGAAATGATGTCTGATCCGGCGAATAATGCTGCTTCGCTGTCATCGGCATATGCCCGTATCGATTTAACCTGGAGTTGGAATAGGCCCTCCTGTTTGTCGGAGATGAGGAAGCCGATGGTGCCGATCTGGTCGGGGGTCATGCGCTTGCTTTCATCGAGTCGACGTCCGCGCCAGGTGGGATCGAAATCAGAAAAGGGAATCCGTAGGGTTTGTTCTTTTCCTTCCAGGGTCTGGAAGGAGGATTGATGGGCAATGCCATCGAATTGGCGTCCGGCCCGGAGTCCGCATTTGTATTTGTTACCATCGCCGATCACCATGAGTTCTATGCCGTCGTAGTCTGCGAGATTGACCTGGATGGCTGGGCTGCGGGTGGAGGCAAAGCCCCCGTTGTTCTTGAGCGATACATTTCCTTTGAAGATGAGCGATCCGTTGGGCCCTTTGCTGATGGAGCTTTGTGACTTTCCACCCATTACACCGTCATTCACAATCCGCCATTCACTGGAATTCATATTATTCTCCGGGGTGAAAAGATCAAGTGTCTCAGCTCGGGTGGGTGATAATCCGAGCAGCAGGGCCGCACCGGCGCACAAGAGGATTTTCTTTAAACCGGTGGTCGTCTTAAATTTTTTGATGCTGCTCATGGTAGAACTCCTGTTCGTACGAACCGTGTATCAGTTCGGTCGGCTAATTGGGGTTCGCAAAAGGTGAGACAAACTTACAACTACTGAGCTGAAAGGTTTGCGGTCTGGTTTTATCCATAGGCAGTCATCATGTGCACAAAAAAGGTTCATGCCCTGAATTCCGGAGAGATTGAGTTCTCCATGTTGTAGGACGTGATTCTATACGCAGTAAAGGCCGCGTAAATCCTGCACGTTCTGAGCGCTCCTCTCCGAGGAAGCCCGCACCACACCGTTCTTTCATAGAGCTCCCCGCAGATGGGCCATGAAAAAATAAAAGCCCGACGTTTAATCGGGCTTTTGAGTATTGATGGTCACGGTCAGGTTGCCGTTGCGAAATCGGTATAGCCTTCGGCAGTGGATGAGCTGTACCAGGTGGATGGATCGGCCTCGGGGCTGAGCGGGATATCGCCGGCAATGCGTTCGACCAGATCGGGGTTGCTGATGAAGGGGCGCCCGAAGGCAATCAGGTCGGCATGGCCGTCAGCAATGGCCTGTTCGGCGGTTTCGGGGGTGTAGCCGCAGTTCCCCATGAGAGGACCATCAAAAACGGCCCTGAATTCGGCGAGGGTCATGGGATCGCCCAGTTCGTGGAATCCAAAGGCGAGACCATCCATGACGTGCAGATAGGCCAGGCCATAGCGGTTCAGCTGCTGCGCGGTGTAGGTGAACTGTTCGCGATAATCCGGGGAGCCCATGTCGTCGAATACACCGTTCGGAGAAAGGCGTACGCCGACCCGGTTGGTGGGAAAGACGTCGGTTACGGTCTGGACCACTTCGTCGAGCAGGCGGAGGCGGTTTTCCACACTGCCGCCATAGGCATCGGTACGGTGGTTGGTTTTGGACTGCAGGAACTGATCGAGCAGGTAGCCGTTGGCCGAATGGATTTCCACGCCATCGAATCCGGCGGCTTTGGCCAGTTCGGCGCCCTGTTTGAACATGGCGACGATGCTGGGGATTTCGTCGAGGTTGAGGGCGCGCGGCACTTCGTAGGGTTTTTTGCCCTCGGGGGTATGCGTTTCGCTGTTTTCGAGTCGAATGGCGGACGGGGCAACGGGTTGTTGTCCGTTGATCAGCACGCTGTGCGTGGCGCGTCCCGGATGCCAGATCTGCAGAAAAATAGTGCCGCCTTTGGCATGAACCGCATCCGTGACCTTTTGCCAGCCGACCAGATGATCGTCCCGGTAGGCGCCGGGCATGCCCATCCAGGCGATGGCGCTGATGTCAACACCGGTGGCCTCGGCAATCACGAGTCCGGCGGCTGCGCGCTGGGCATAGTATTCGGCCATCAGGTCCGTGGGCGCTCCGTCGGCCTCGGCTCGGGTTCGGGTCATGGGGGCGAGTGCGATTCGATTTCTGAGTTGAAGGTCGCCGATTTTTACGGGTTCCAGAAGTTGTTTGGCCATGCGTCTACTCCTTGAGGGGGTTGATGAAATCATCTTTGTTTATAATCTGAGTGGGCTGTTCGGCGCGGGTCCGAAAACCTTTCAAAGGAAATGCGTTTTCGCGTCAGCTGCCCACTCTACGATCAGATGGGTCAGAGGTCTATTCATCAGGGCTAAAGGATGTAAGGCGCACGGCGGGTGTAGCCGAGCATGCCGTTGGCCTCGTCATCATTCACAAACCGCTCAGCCACGGGATCAAAGGTCAGTTTGCGTTTGAGCTTCCAGCTGAGGGCGGCGGCGAAACAGGCGATATGGCTATAGCGTGTAATCGAAGCATTACACACGGGTTGTTCGCGCGTTTTTACGCAATCGAGGAAATTCCGGACGTGGTGGGTGGGGTCG
>CAKZQV010000257.1 GCA_937141895.1 uncultured Verrucomicrobiota bacterium | reverse complement strand
TAAACGAGCGCATCTTTTTCATAATCCACCGGCGGATCTATGGTTTCGAAATAGCCAAGATAGTCGCCGCTGTTGGCAAACACCAGCGTTCGCCAGACCTCACGCTCTCGAAATTCGCAGGTAAATATATGATAATATTCTCCCCCGGGCTCCAGAGCAACAAAACGGTCGATCCGATATTTTTCCGGAAAATCCTGAAAAGCCGCCACCACTCCCAGCTCCCTCCGGGCCTCGCCGATAGAAATATTATTCTTCCGCACCGCAGCCCCGCAGGTCGCAGCCGAAATCAGCAATAAAACAGAAACCATGAATTTTGCGTGCAAATGAATCCTCTATTTTCCAGATGCGCGTAGCGTATCGCACAAGGGGAGAACCGGCAACGCGAATTGCCCTTGCGTTCGCACGGCCGACTGTGTTCCGATGTGGTTCAATATTTAACTAGGAAAATGATGAAAATATCCGTGCTGACTTGTATCGTCCTACTCGCCACCGCTCCATTTTTTGCACATGCAGCCACCAACACGGTGGCAAAAATCACGCCGCAGGAAGTGATGGAAGCCGCACTGTATGGAAAGAAAGCGGTCATTGAAAAAGCCCTGAAAGCCGGCTTCGATGTCAACACCCCGAACATTGACCAACGCACCCCGATCATGTTTGCCGCATTCAATGGCCAGACTGAAATGGTGAACATGTTGATTAAGGCCGGGGCCGACATTCATGCGCAGGACACCACCGGCATGACGCCCCTGATGTTTGCCGCGAGTAATTCCAATGGGAAAGAAGCCCTGCGCATACTGCTCGAAACCGGCGCTAAAATTGATCAGATGGATACCAACGAACACTTTACCGCCCTCATGTGGGCCGCCGCAGAAGGGCAGTTGGAAAATGTAAAACTGCTCCTCGAAAAAGGGGCCGATACAACCTTGCAGGATAAGGATGGCGATACCGCCGAATCTTTTGCAACAACCGCCGGGCACTACGCTGTGGTGCGCGCCATTAAAGCGGCTGAGAAATCGAAAAAAACCGAAACCCAAAACGACTGATGGCCTATTCAGAACCATTTCTGCGCGAGGCCATTCGGCTCTCACAGGAAAAAATGGACGCCAACGAAGGCGGGCCGTTCGGAGCGGTTATCGTCAAAGATGGCGAAATTATTTCCAAAGGTTGGAACTGTGTCACCTCCGCCAACGACCCCACCGCCCACGGCGAAATCTCCGCCATTCGTAACGCGTGCGAAAAGCTGGGCACCTTTACACTCGAAGGCTGCGATATCTATTCCAGCTGCGAACCCTGCCCCATGTGCATGGCCGCCATCTACTGGGCCCGGCTCGATGCCTGCTATTTTGCCGGCAGCATGGCCGACGCAGCAGACGCGGGCTTTGACGACCGCGAACTCTATGCCGAAATCGCACGCCCTTGGACCGACCGCAACATCGCGATGAAACAGGCCCTGCAGGCCGAAGCGCAGCACGTTTTCAACGCCTGGAAAAATAAGAGCGACAAGATTTTGTACTAAGAGTTAAGGTAGGTTGAAACTCCGACTTCGACCACGGACGGATCTAGAGATCCATCCTACTTTTCGCGACAGAAAAAGTAGGTCTCGCCATTGCGCTGCTCATCAAACAGCAGTCCGCTTGAAACCATGTTTTTCAGTGTCTTAAACATTTTATCTTCCGACAGATTAAACTCGGCGGCCAGCTGATGGCAGGTGGCCGGGTGGCGCTTAATCAATCCGACCAAAGCCTCGTCGCTGATGTCCAATGATTGAAACCCCTGTTTTTTGAAGGCGGCCGTGACCGAGGCATTCGGCCCGAACAGTTCCGCAATCGCCTGGAGGTGCTCGGCCGATGACGGCCGTACTGAAGATTCCGCCGGCGGACGAACCGCAGTATTAATATCAATCCGATCCGGATGGATAGAATTCACCACCTCCGCAATTTTCCGAACATCGGAAAACTGCGAATTGACACCGTCGATAATGAACACCTCAACCGACAGCTCCCCAAGATATTCATGCCGAAAGGCCTGCTCACCTTGCACAAGCAGATCAAAATTGATACCCTTCGCCGGGCGGTGAATCTGCTGAAAGCTCTCTTCGTCCCAGGCACTGAGCGTCACTTTCACTTTATCGGCCAACACCGCATCTTCCCGCACGTTCGCATCGTGCAGTAGCGTGCCGTTGGTCAGCAACACGGATTGAATTTCCGTGTTTTCTTTCGTCCAGCGGAAGACATCACCGAAATGGGTGTGCAGTGTCGGCTCGCCCGATCCCGCCAATGTAATGTGGTCCGCCTGCCCATCGGTTTCC
>CAKZQV010000256.1 GCA_937141895.1 uncultured Verrucomicrobiota bacterium | reverse complement strand
AGGTTTAATCTTGCGGAATCTGTAAAAGAAGAGGTGTGGATGTTATCGCAGGTCAATTCAGGTGCCGTAGTCGGGATCGAAGCGTTTCCGGTAGAGATTGAAGTCAATGCCGGGCACGGCGAACCTAAAGTAATTATTGTTGGGCTTCCGGATGCGGCGGTGAAGGAGAGTTCCGACCGCGTCTGGACTGCACTGATCAATTCCGGGTTCCGTCCGCCGATGGGCCGCACCACCATCAACCTCGCTCCGGCCGATATGAAAAAGGAGGGGCCGAGTTTTGACCTGCCGATTGCGCTCGGCATTATCGCCGCACTCGATGATATGAAAACCGACCTGCTTCCAAGGATTGGAATCGTCGGCGAGCTGGCCCTTAGCGGGGCCGTACGAAAAGTGCGCGGCATTCTGCCGATCACGCTCATGGCCAAAAAAGCGGGCCTCAAAGCGATCATGGTTCCGGCGGAAAATGCGGAAGAAGCGGCCGTCGTTGAGGGGATCAAAGTTTTCCCTGTCAAAAACCTGCGTGAGGCGGCCGATTTTCTGAATCAGGACATCAAACTTCCGCCCTACGAACTCAATATCCATTCGGTGTTTGAATCCAACAGCCGCTATGAAGATGACTTTGCCGATGTGAAAGGGCAGGAGAGTGCCAAACGCGCGCTCGAAGTGGCAGTTGCCGGAAGTCACAATATCCTTTTGATCGGACCTCCGGGGACGGGGAAAAGCATGCTCGCCAAACGTATTCCCTCCATCCTGCCGAACATGACACTCGACGAAGCGCTGGAAACCACCAAAATTCATTCCATTTCCGGCACCATGAAATCGCATCAGGCGCTGGTGGCCAAACGCCCGTTCCATTCGCCGCACCATACGATTTCCGATGCCGGGCTGCTGGGCGGCGGCACCAATCCGATGCCCGGTGCGGTCAGTCTCGCGCATAACGGCGTGCTGTTTCTTGATGAACTCCCGGAATTTCAACGCAGCGTCTTGGAAGTAATGCGTCAGCCATTGGAAGATGGCGAGGTCACCATCGCCCGCGCGGCCGCGAGTGTGACCTATCCCTGCCGCTTTATGCTGGTGGCCGCCATGAATCCGTGCCCGTGCGGCTACCAGACCGATCCCAAGCGCGAGTGCCGCTGCTCGCCCACGCAGATTGCGCGCTATCGCTCCAAGATTTCCGGGCCGTTGCTCGACCGCATTGATATTCATGTGGAGGTTCCCGCGATTTCCTACGACGAACTTTCAACGCTTGGAAAAGGCGAGCCTTCTTCCGGTGTGCGCAAACGGGTGGTCGATGCCCGGGCCATTCAGCAGGATCGTTATAAAGAAGAGCCGGGCACGCATTGCAACGCCAATATGCGCAGCAAGACCCTGCATCAGGTTTGCCGGATGGAAGAAGATGCCGAGCAGATCCTGAAAACCGCCATGACGGATCTCAATTTCAGCGCCCGCGCCTATGACCGAATCCTGAAAGTGGCTCGAACGATTGCCGACCTCGCCGAATCCGAAACTATCCACTCCAACCATATTGCCGAGGCCATCCAATACCGCACGCTCGATCGGCAGTTGTGGGTTTGAGAAAATGACGAAATAATAGGACTGACACTTTCCATTTGGAGAGTAGGGCAGGCGGCTTCCAATGTCTGGAAAAATGCACAAAAAATCCAGAGGCTGGAAATTTCCAACCTCTGGAAAGGTCGTAACACAGGAACGGATTTGGGTTTATTGCGTTTCGATCCGGTAATAGGCGGCCGGATTCGTGGAGGGTGCCATGAACAGGTTGGTGGTGCCGTCGCCGGGGAAATTGGTGACGGGCATCCACGGGCCGGTTACGAGATTGGTCGTGTATTCCACGAAGTGCGTCGCTCCGGACTGCGAGATGAACGAAAGGCCGAAGTCGCCGCCGACCAGCTTTGGCGGCAGAAGGGTTACAGCCATGGGTACGATGCCGCCTTCGGTTACTACGAACCGTGACCGGCCGGATGAACTGATCATGACGTCTGTGGACCAGGACGCCGGGGAATAATAATCCCAGTCCATCGGTTCGCTGATGGTGAGACCGGCAAAGTTGTTCGAGGTATAGGTGGCGGTGAAGCTGTTGGTGCCGGCGGGGAGGGTCGGGGCGTCCGGCCAGCTTTGCGAGGTGACCGGAAGCGAAGCAAAGCCCACCATGGCAGGCGTTTCATCGTCGCGATCGTAGACACTCAACGCGTCGAAGTTCATCGGTCCGAGCCATTGGAAGGCCACATCCGGCGCAACCGGGTCGGCCCCCTCCATCGGGTCGAGAATGAGCACCGGCGGAATCGTGTTGGTGTCCAGATTATCGACGGTAATGCTGAAGAAGTATTCCTGATAGTTGGCGCTGTCGACGTTGAAGTAGAGATACCAGTCGCCGCCCTCGATTTCGTTGATCAGGTCTTCGAGGGTGTCGTAGTGCGCGGAGGAGGAAGAGCCCGAATCATCGCCGGAGGAGGCGTAGTTTGGTGAAACTACCTCGTGATACGTGTCGGCCGGCGGATAGACATTGTTCAGGCGCGGGTACATCACATAATAGTCGTTGGTTCCCTGAATAACCCGCTGAATATTCAGTTCGAAATCCGCTTCATAGTCGACGACGGGATAGTATTCGACCCAATCCAGAAAGGCCGCATCGAGAGAGCCGCCGGTATCATCGTCATTCGAGAACGTCCAGCGCAGTGTATTCGGGCCCTCTTCGAGGTAGACTTCATAAGAGTCCCACCCGTATGCATCAGACCCGAACGTGCCGAAGTCTTCTCCCTCATAATAGAGGTTGGATACAGTGAGCGAGAAATAATCGTTGTCATCCGCCAGCAGGTTCCAATTGAAGAGCAGGGTGCCGGGGCCTTGGACGGTGGTCTCAATCCATGAGGACTCATAATCGGAAACAAAGCCGCTCTGCAGTGCGGATGCAGTGAAGTAGGTTTCATTCGATTGCACAAACCATTCGCCGGAATCACCGCCGGTGGTCCAGGCGAGACCGGGGGATTCGACGGCGTCATCGAGCGGGCCGCCGCCGCCTCCACCGCCGGCTATATTGAAGGCGGAATAGAGATAGCTCAGCAGATCGGCGGATGCGCTCCAGCCCGGCAGTGCCGTACCGCCCACGATATTGGTCGGGATGCTGAATGTGGCACCGCTGAAATTGTTAGATTGATATTGCATAAAAAGACTCTGATCCGCCGGGGAAAGGGCCGAGGAGGGCGTCCAGTTAGTTGCGGTACCCGGAAGTGTGACGGAATCGCCAAAAGCATAGGGAAAGTTATCCTCATTCACCACAATGAATATCTCCGGCAGTAAAGAAGTGGAAGACCATTGAATATTCGGCGGGTTGGTTGTGGCAACGGCTCCGTCGAGGGGGGAAATCATGGTGATGTCGCCGAACAGGTTGGACGTGATACCGGATAAACTGAGGCTGAAGGTGTAGATCTCTTCCGATGGATCCCCTTCGTTCAGCGTCAGCGTCCACAGGCCGTTGGTGCATTCATCAATCAGGGCGGCATATCCGAGGTTGGTAAAACTGCCCTCGTTAATGCTTTCGCTGGCTTCCCTCCAGATTTTCCCGTTTGGCGATTCAACCCGGTGGTTTGTAATGGGT
>CAKZQV010000255.1 GCA_937141895.1 uncultured Verrucomicrobiota bacterium | reverse complement strand
CGAGGTATATTCCCTCAACATTTTCTTTCAGTCTCTGGTTCTGGTCTTTCTCTACCGCTGGATCCGCCAGCCCGATCAGCCGAAATGGCTCATGCTCTGTGCCTTTGCCTTCGGCCTAGGCATTACCAATCACCAGACCCTCATGTTTATGGGCCTGGCCATCGCCGCCGCCGTTCTCTTCAATGAACTGGAAATCTTTAAATATAAACATCTCCCTTTTGTCCTCGGCACAGCCTTCATCACACTCCCGCTAACATTACTTGGGCTCTATTTCGGCAATCTATTCCTTCAGGTTATCGGCGTCGTCAGCAGCGCCGTCCTGATGCTCTGTATCCGCGAAAAATTCCTTGTGCGCGACTTTTTCATCACCGGAGTCTTCTACATCCTGCTCGTCGGTTTCAACAAATGGGCGGCAGGTGTTCCCGAACTGGCGGAATACATGTGGGTGGCAGGCCCTGCAAATCCCGGATTCTGGATCTGGACCATCTATGCCCTCGCCATTCCGACGATTGCGACGTTTGCCCTCCCCAACGGAAAAGTCGTTGGTCCGACCTTCCTCGTGATGTTCATCGGCCTCGGCTTTTATTTCTATATGGCATTCTCCTCCGACCAGAACCCGCCGATCAATTGGGGTTATCCCCGCACCTGGCAGGGCTTCATGCATGCGATTACCCGCGGACAGTACGAACGGGTTAAACTGGCGCACGTTTTTACCCCGCGCTTCCTGGAACAGGTAGGAACCTATCTCGGCGACCTTCGCTCCCAATTCTATGGCCCGCTCGCCCTGCTCGGTCTCCTTCCTTTGATATTCTACTCCATCATCCGGCAGCCGCTTGAAACCCGCTTTAATTTCCGGGGACGTATCGGCCGGTTTGAATACTTCTTCTGGACGATCTCCTGGGCCGTGGTCATCAATCTGCTGCTCATCCTCATCGCCCCGAATGGCTTCGACCTGCTTAAATTATTCTATCTGATCACCGTCACCATCCTGCTTGTTCCAACCATCAAGCGTTTGCGCGATATCGGTCTCAGCCCGTGGCTTTCCATCATCTCACTCGTCCCCGGACCAAATGTGCTCTTTTTCATTTTGCTCATCACTTGGAAAGGAACCGAGGGCGAGAACAAATTCGGCGACGATCCAATGGCCGGAAATGCCAAAGAGGCCAACTCCGGCGGTGCCTGGATCATCACCACCTTTGTGGCCTTTCTCTCGGTAGGGCTCGTTTTCATGATCCTGCAGAACCCGAAAACGGATATTCAAAGCCTGTTCATCGGCCGCGTGCAATACATTCAGTCCCACGCCATCTACGTGGTGTGGCTTGGCTACGGGATTTTGTTCTGCATGGTGTCACTGGAGTGGCTTGTCACCTTCCTGATGAAAAAGTTATTCCCATCGGAGAACAGTGAAAAACAAACAGACAGCACCGGTTCGCTGGTCGTCAACTTGTGTAAAATTACCGGCGTGATTGCCGTTCTTCTGCTCCCCTTTGCACTCGTCTACAAAAACTACAACGATCCCGATCAGCTCAAAGTGGTGGGTGGCGCTGAGCAGAATGGTCATGATTTTGGATGGCAGTTCGGTAACTGGCAGCTCCGCGGGGTCGAAGGTATCAAAGACGACATGAAGTATTGGTATGGCGAAGATACCGAAGAATTTAAAAAACAGTGGAAAGCCTACCCGAATAAAAACTATCCCCAGCCCATGGGCCCCAACGCCATCTTCTTCGGCGGTACCGATCCGGGACGCTTTGTTCCAACCTACATGATATACTCCGCCAAAGTGCGCCCCGACGTCTACCTCATCACACAAAACGCACTGGCCGACAACACCTACATGAACGTCATGCGCGACCTTTATGGCGACCAGATCTGGATTCCATCACCGCTCGATTCCAATCGCGCCTTCCAGCAATATGTGCAGGGCGTTCAGAACGGAACCATTAATGCTGGTGCGGACGTGAAAACCGAAGGCGGCAAGGTGCAGGTGCAGGGTGTGGCCGGTGTCATGCAGATCAACGGCTTCCTCAGCAGAATGATCTTTGATCACAACCAGTATATTACCGAAACAAAGACCGACGAGGAGACCCGCCCCGTCGGCGCTGCCATGGTGCGCAACGACCCGATCATTGATCCGGAAACCGGCCTGCCGCAGAAGCGTACGTTTTATGTTGAGGAAAGCTATGTCCTGCCCTGGATGTATCCTTATCTCACGCCGCACGGGTTGATCATGAAGATCAACAATAAGCCCACCCCGCTCACCCCGCAGGTCATCAAAGACGATACCGACTTCTGGAACTGGTATGTAGATCGGCTAGTCACCGATGAAAAGTTCCAACGCGACATTGTTGCGCGGAAATCGTTTTCCAAACTGCGTAGCGCCATTGCCGGTCTTTATGCTGCGCGCGGAAAACCCAAGGAGTCCGAAGCGGCCTTCCGCCAGGCGGTCGCTCTCTATGACCTCAGCCCGGAGGCCAACTTTCGCCTGGCCGACCTGATTTCCAAGCAGGGCCGATTCGATGAAGCCATCAGTATCTTCGATACCTTCCTGGAAAAAGATCCTAAAAATGACAAAGCCGAGGCCTTCCGCAATAGACTCCAGCAAATGAAGCAAATGTCCGCACGCCGCGCCGAGATCGAACAAAAGGTCAAAGGTGGAAAAATGACCTTTCAGGAATCCAAGGAACTGATTCAGATCTACTATGCCATGGGTAACAGCCGAGGCGCAGAAGCATTCGCCCGGAATCTGCTAAATTCCGGATCGTTGCCGCCGGAAGGCATGATGAGCATCGCTCAGTTTATGGCTCAGAAGCGCAAACTGGATATCGTTGAATTGGCTCTGAAAAAATATACCGCCGCCAAACCAAATGATGTACAGGGCTGGATCAACTTGGCCGGACTGCAGCTGGTACTCAACAAGCGCGGTGAAATGTGGCCCTCGCTTCGTAAAGCTGTGGAACTCGGTGGCGAATCGACTCGTGAAGTACTGCGGAAAGACAAGCGTTTTGATACCGTGCGAAACACCGCAGAGTTCAAAAAAATCGTTCCCCCAAAGGTCAAACCTATGGGTATCGGGCAAATTCCCGGACTTTAAGGAGTCCCTTTGAACATTCTCGTTTATGACGACAACCCCGATTTCGGCGGCCATCAAATCATGGCCTGTCGGGGTATCGAGGCGCTCGTCGAAACGCCGGGGCTGGACATCACCCTGATGTACCATCCCGAAAACCAAAAATTTATCCAGACCTTGGAACACCTTGAACATATTCAAACCCTGGAAGCCGACCCCGCACTTTTCCAATCATTGGAACCCGATGTGGTATTGGTGATCCAAGGGGACATCGCGCAATCAACGGCAGGCGTTCTGGCTGCGCGAAAAGCAAAGATTGAGTGTGTGAGCTATCTCGCCATTCCCCACACTCTGTCGCTCATGGGAGCCAAACTCGGCTCCGTCCGCGACACAAAAAACAAACCGTTTTTCAACAAACCCGACCGCTTCATCACCA
>CAKZQV010000254.1 GCA_937141895.1 uncultured Verrucomicrobiota bacterium | reverse complement strand
GGGCAGGCCGATCTTCTTGCTGGCCATCGTGCCCATTCTTGCGGGCAATGTGTTGCACAGCCTTATTCATTACGAGCCCAGCAGCGGGATGGCCTTTTCGATCGTTCTGAACACCATGTTCGGGCTCCTATATGCTGCGCTGTATGTCGTCGCGTTTCAACTTGGAACGGAGGAGGTGAAATGAACGTGAACTGGAATTTTTAAAATCGAAATATGCAATTACTCAAGAAAGCATATTGCAAAACAGGAGGTCTTCAATGAGGCAGCAAAAAACTAACGTGGTTATCGTTATCTATTATATACTCATGCCGTTTCTGGTTCTTGCAGAAACCGCGGATGATGAAGAGGGTAAATTCTCGGCCCGGCTACAGGCCGGTGCCTATTATTTACAAACGGACAGTCAATTATACGTTAGCGACGATAATGCGCAAAACAACAACCTCAATAACTCCGCCGAGACCTATGACGAGTTCCAGGCTTTGGCTTCATTATACCTTGAATACCGTTTTAAAAACGGAACCACCCTCTATGCAGGAAATCCGCTTGAGATCGATAAGGATCTCGCGTTGTCGGCCGGCGTTATTCAGCCCCTGGGAAAAAGCAGTCTGGATGTTTCTCTGGTGTGGACCCCCATCGATGAAGTTTGGGCGAATCCGTATCAAGTGGGAACGGCGCGTACGGAAACGGATATGGATGCGTTGGGTTTGCGCGTTAAATTTCAGCAGATTGCCGGAAGCCCATGGGAAGGGTACTACCACTTAGACAGCACCACGATAAAAGATGATGAGATCGGGAACCTTGATCGCGACCTCCGGCGTAGCGGCTATGCGCATGCGCTGGGGCTGAAATATACCTTTGCCCTCAATGAATCATTCAGCATCCGACCCGAAGCGGGCTATGCATATGGTGATTTGGATGGAGCCAGCAACAGCTATCAAGGATTCCAGTTGGGAGCGCTTGTAAATTATCAGCACCAATTCTGGATGGTCAGCGGGCAGGTATTTGGCATTTGCAATCAATACGATAAAGTGCATTCCATATTTGGTGAAACGCGGGATGAGACGGGCTTCGTTGCCATGGCTCAGGTAACCCGGATGAATCTGTTTAAAAACAAATACCTGTTCGCTAACTGCATGGCTGGGTATGCATCAACCGATGCCAACATCGATTTCTTCGATCAGCAAACCGCACTCTGCCTTCTGAGCCTCGGCATCAATTATTAACGGTAATCAAAATGAAGCACCTGTTGATTTATTTGGGGCTGTCTATGGCCGAAAAAGGAAGTTTAATCCTGTTCGCTGGTGGATTATTTTGGTCATTGGTACCGCTTGGCGGGTTAACACTTCCTCACTGGCTGGAAACAACGGTAGGCTTGTCATTCATTGGTGCCGTAACGCTGGTTTCGACTCTGCTAGGCATTATGTGCGTTGGTTCGATTGTTTTGGCTCAGATTTCATTTTTTCTAAAGAACAAGGGGTAATTGAAGTTCTGCATCTGAGGTTGCTGACCTAAATGCGGCTATCCAAAGTAACGCTGGATTTCCTCGTCCGCTCGGTCGCCGAATAGGATTTTTGCGGTTTCGGCCAAGGCGGGATTACAGCGTAGGGCGGCGCGGTGCTCGGTGAGGGCGAGGTGGGTGCGGCGACGCAGGAAATCTTCGAGGTGAACCACCATTTCCTGCTCGGCCATGAGGTGCAGTTCGGCCCGGGTGATTCCGGCGAGGAGCTTTTCGAGCATGGAAGGATCGCGCTTGATTTTTTCCAAGGCCTGGAAACCGGTTTTCCCATGCCGCCGCCAGATGCGGTCGAGCTGGTTTTCAGTCAGCCCGAGATGTTTTCCATCGATCTCAAAACGGCGGTGTTTTTCGGCCGAGGGTTCGCCATACCATTTTTCCAATGATTGGAACCCGGTGAGACCGAATGAGGTAATCAGTTCGGCGGCTTCGTTGCCGATGTTGATGCAGTCGGTCAATTTTCCGCCATAGATGCTGAACATGTTCTGCTCTGGATGAACATCAATTTTATGTTTACGCGAGAGGGAGGTCCATTCTCCGTCTTTTACCGTATCTTCTTTGTGAACCACCAGCGGGCGCACGCCGCAGCGCTTGGCAATGACCTCATTTTTTGTGAGCGGATGATCGAGTTGCAGCAGCCGGTTGGCATTATCCAACAGGAACTGGACATCGTCGTTTGTAGATTCCGCTCTTTCCTGATCGACCCGGGTGTCGGTGGTGCCAATGGAGGTGCAGTTGCCCATGGGAATCATGAAAAAGAGCCGGCCGTCGGAGGCAAAAAAGGTGAGGACGTGGCGGGTTTTTGCAATACGCGGAACAATGAGGTGTACGCCTTTGGAAAAGATGTGTCGAAACTGACTGTCGATTTTCAGCATGCCGTTGATGCGGTCGACGTAGGGACCGGCGGCATTGATGAGGGTGCGGCTTTTAATCCGAAAGGCCTGGGCGGAAACATGGTCGCGCATTTCGCATTCCCAATAGCCATTTTTCCACTGTCCGGAAATCAGTTCCAGATAGTTGATGGCATTTCCTCCTTTGCGGAGGACGCGGCGGATAAAACTGAAGGTAAACCGCGCGTCGTTTTCCACAAAATAGGCGTCGGAATATTCCAGCCCGCCGGCCAACCCATCGGGGTTCACCATCGGCGCTTCTTTCCGAATATTGGAAACCGATAAAAGACGCGGCGGTTTGGTCCGACAGCCCCCCATAAACCAGTAGAGCAGGGCACCGAGATAGATCACGAACCGCGGTTTTCGGAAGCCCTTTTGAATGCTGGTGAAAAACCGGATTTCGCGCACCTGCCCGGGATAGGACTCCATGAGGTGATTTCGGCTGGAGCAGAGTTTATTAACGAGGCCGAATTCATAGTTTTCCAGATATTTGATTCCACCCCATGCAAGGTTGGAACTTTCCTGCGAAGTGAACGAGGCAAAGTCGCCCTTGTCGATGACCGTGACTTTCAGCCCGCGCGCCGCCAGAGCCGCGGCGGAAACCGCGCCGTTAATTCCGCCGCCAATCACAAGGCCATCCTGCACGTCGTTGCGCGCGCGATCGATGCAGGCTGTTCGTAGGGGGTTCATGGCTTCGCCGTCAAAAGTCTGAAAGTCGAATGTCTGAAAGTCAGTTCTATGACTTTTGACCTGCGACCCGATGACATTAGACCTTTCCTTCCAGGTGCACTTTCACGTTGCGGAGTTTGAGGACGTCGAAGGAGTAGACCTCGCGAACGAAGACGATGAGGCAGGCGAGGATGGGTACGGCCAGTACGAGGCCGAGGGCGCCGAGGGCCATCGTGATGAGTAACTGGAAGAGCATGAGATAGCCGGCGGGAATGTTGAGCTGCGCTTTGACGACCTGCGGGGTGATGATGTTGCTTTCGGTAAACTGGATGGCGAGGTAGACGGGGATATAGATCAGAATTTTGGAGGGATCGGCATAGGCGAGCGTAAAAATCGTGATCGGGATAATCGGCAGCACGGCTCCAATGTTTGGAATAAACGTGGCAAACCCGGCAAAAAGCGCCACGACCATGGCGTTGGGCATACGCAGGATGACGCCGAGAATGATATAAACCAACAATACAATAACCGTGACGGAAAAGAGCTGCGCGTTGAGCCATTTAGTCAACGTGACGCCCAGGGTTTTGATCACCTGAATGGCGCGTGGGTGTTTCCTGGGCGGGATGAGGTAGAGCAGGGCTGTGATATAGCTATGGGGTTCGAGCAGAAAAAAGACGGCAATGAAAAGCACAAGGCCGAGGTTGACCAGAATGCCCGCGGCCATGCCGAGGCCGCCGAGCAGGTCCGGGGCAATGGCCATACCGGATTTTACGAGCCAGTTGAAAATTTCCCGGATGGATTCGGCATCGATGGGATCCTGGGAATTCGCTTCCGGAATTTCGGGAAGGAAGGATTGCACGGCGGGGGTGTTGGCCCAGAAACTTTCATAGGCCGTTTTGGCGCTTTCGGCTGCGGCGGGAACATCTTTCACGAGGTCGGCGACACCTTTTCCAAGGGTTGGAATAATCCAGAGGGAAAGCAGGGTGATGAGCAAAAAACTGAAAATGATCGACAGCGTGACGGCCGGGTCGCGTTTCATCCCTTTTTTCTGCAGGAACCGCATGGGTTGTGCGATGGCAATGGCAATGACGACAGAGGCAAAGGCCAGCACCAGAATCGAGCGGGTGGACCACAGCGCAAAGAGGAGGCCAATCAGTAAAACCGTTACAAGGACCCGCTTAACATATTCTCCCATACCCTCTATCTCCCTTAAAATGCTTTGTTTGAATGCATCAAATATTAGATGAAATCAGGGGCCTCAACAAATTTTCAGCACACTTTATTTTATACTATTCACGAAAACATATTGGGCTAAACGGCTAAATTTCCCTGTGCCTCTGCGAGGAATAGATTTTATCGGTCCAAATATGTACAGATGGCATTAGACTATCCAAATCGTTTGCAGAACTGGCAGCGCTGGCAGAAGGATTCCACGAGTTCGTTACGGGCAAAGCCTTCCCGAATGGCCCGGGCACGCACTGAATTCAGTGCGGCTTGTACGCCACCTTTATCGATATGGCCGATTTCTAGGTTGCCCTTATAATCGAGGCAACAGGCCACGATACGTCCGTCGGCCAGAATAGCGCAGTGCGTTTCAAGCGCTTTGCAGGTGCCGTGCGGCCGGGCCTCGGCCTGTTGGGAATCGGCGGGCCATTCAAAGCGGGTGTCGGAGTGCAAAAACGCGCGGCCTCCTAGGCCATAGTTCTTTTTTCGCGGAGTGAAGGGGCGGTCGGGAATTTCGATCTGTAAGATTTTCTCCATATGCTGACGAACCTGCCGATTCCAATCCGCCAGCGATTCGGATTGGGATTCGCCCTCATTCCACAGTCTTAGATTAATGTAGAGATCCGGCCGCGTTTCCTTGGCCAACTGGGTAAACGTGAGGCTGTTGTCGAGGGCAATGAGCGCATCCTCGGTTTGCGGCAGTTCCTCCAGCGCATGAAGGGAAAAATTAATCTGCCGCAGCGCCTGGGCATTCAGGAGGGTTTGGGCATGTTTTGCAATTAACAATCCATTGGTGGTCAAATTGACGCGCAGGTCCCGCTCCGCACACGCTTCGATAAAGGCTTCGAGTTCCGGATGAAGAAGGGGTTCGCCCAATACGTGCAGATAGACCTGGTCGACCACGCCCTGCAGCGAATCCAAAGTACGTTCGAACCGCTCCTGCGACATCCATTGCCGAAATCCTTTAATGGAGGGACTGGGGCAGAAGGTGCAGCTGAGATTGCAGGCATTGCTGATTTCAATATAGGCGCGATTCATAGCGGGGCATCCTATGCCGTTTTACGATGAAAAGCACAGCCGCAAAGTAAATGAACCGGAAAAATGGTTCCTTCGGATTTTATAGCGAATTTTTTTGGAACTTTTGCAAAGATGGTTTCATCGATAGGCGTATCCTCAATGCCGGCAGGAAGCTGGTGGAGGAATGTGATGCTGGAGTATGGGATTAATGGAATGACGGATTTGGATCAACAGCGGGATAAGCAGCCCAAAAATCCAGTACTTCAGGACTCCATTTCTCCAGATCTTCAATCTTTGGAGGACGCTATGGAACAATATCAGGGATCCCTGCTGCGCTACGCCACACGGGTGCTGAATAATGCAGAAGCTGCGCAGGATGTGGTACAGGAAGCTTTCATCCGCCTGAACGGCAACATGGAAAAGATCCGGACACGGGGTGTTCAGGTGAAGGGGTGGTTATTTAGAACCACGCATAATGCGGCCGTCGATTATATCCGCAAGGAATCGCGCCGCCGAAATCTGCATGAGCGGCAGTCAAAACAGGCCGACTTGTTTGCCAACGATCCGGACGCTCAGCAGGAACGAAATGAAAAACAGGCGCTGGTGATGCAGCACCTGAATACATTGAAGCCGAAAGAACGCGAGGTGCTCGTGCTTCGGCTCCAGGAAGGCCTCTCCTACAAAGAGATCGCCAAAATCCTGCAACGCTCCGAGGGCTACGTCGGCACGCTGATTCATACCGCAACGAAAAAACTTTCCCAAAGCCTACGCCAGGCGGGGGTGGTATCATGAAAAACTGTAAACATTTTGAAAAACAGCTCACGGCCTATCTACACGCCGAAATGAGCAAATCCGATGTCCAGATTCTGGATAAACATCTCGAGACGTGCGGGTCGTGTCGCGCGGCCCTTGAAACGCAGCGGTCGACCCTGACCCTGCTAGGTGAGGCGCTGGAAGGCGCACCGGCACCGGAACGACTGAAGCGCAGAATCAGGGCCAGCGAACCGGAACCGAAGTTTTCGTGGGCCGATCTCTGGTACAGTCCCCGCACGCGGGCGGTTCTGATTACCGCCGCGGCCTGCAGCCTTTTCGTGGTGCTGAGCATGAGCTTTGTTATGGTGACGGTGCTTGAGAAAGAGGACGCTTCTTTCGAAGCCACTCCGCAGGAAGAGCATGATGTTACCTTTTCAGCAACGCCCGTAAACCGGCCGGATATGAAGCTGAAAAAACTGAAAGTTTCCATTTCAAAACAGTCTGTTTCCAAGCCGAAATTGCGGAAACGGATAGTGGTGACATCTAACCCCGTAGGTTCTCCGAATATTGCCATGCCGGAAATGGAAGGGATTAAGGGTGGCGTTGCTCCGATGACGTCGGCTCCAAATGGTATGGTGGGGGGGGGCGGATTCAGCGGGGATTTTCAAACCTTCAGTGTTGCTAAGGAAAGCGGATCCTTCGTTCCGCCTCCGGTGTTTTCGGCCGAGCAATATGACATGATTGTGGAGAATGCATTTAAGGCGGCGATGAATAATCCGCTCAGCACGTTCTCGATTGATGTGGACCGCGCGGCTTATGCAAATGTGCGGCGTTTCCTGACCAACGATCAGTTGCCGCCGATGGATGCAGTGCGGATTGAGGAACTGGTGAACTATTTCGAATATGATTATCCGCAGCCGAAGGAAGATGAGCCGTTTTTGGTCTCCACGGAATTGGCGGAATGCCCGTGGAATCCTGGGCATCAACTGGCGCTGATCGGTCTCCAGGGATTGGAAATCGAAAAGTCGGACCTGCCGCCGAATAATCTGGTGTTCCTGCTGGATGTTTCGGGTTCCATGAATAATCCGGATAAATTGCCCTTGCTGAAATCGGCGATGCGTCTGCTGGTGGATCAGCTCCGTCCGGAAGACCGCGTGTCGATGGTGGTTTATGCCGGTGCGGCGGGCGTC
>CAKZQV010000253.1 GCA_937141895.1 uncultured Verrucomicrobiota bacterium | reverse complement strand
CAATGTCCCCAGCGAATAAAGTTTCCGCCCGCTTCGTCCATCATTTTTAACGTGAGATCGCGTTGCCAGTTTTGGATCGCTCCCCCGAGCCCCGGCCAGCCTTGTGGTGGCTTATGCCCCCAACCATGCATCTTATATGGCTTTTCATTGATGAAGGCGCCCTTGTCCGGCGTAAAGGCAAACGTTCTGACTCCAAACGGAATAACCGTTTCATCCACAATTTGGTCCTGAACGTTTACCTGCAGGTGAACTTGATAGACATGCGGGCAAGCCGGCTCCCACCGAATGGGATTATCCCAAGCCATTTTCTCTTTTAACATGTGCTTACTACCCGCCTTCAATGTGGTTGGCTTAGACGCAACAGCAAAAACCGCTGTCCCCGTCTCATCCTTGACCTGAACATGAAGCACGGCATCAACATCGGTTTTCAAAAAGTTAGCCACCTCAACATCAACACCCGCCAGAATCTGATCCGCATTATTGGTTATGCTGTAAACATAAGCGCCCTGCCCTTCAATATT
Source organism: uncultured Verrucomicrobiota bacterium (assembly GCA_937141895.1). Lineage (GTDB taxonomy): Bacteria > Verrucomicrobiota > Kiritimatiellia > Kiritimatiellales > Pontiellaceae > Pontiella. The sequence goes on along the minus strand of CAKZQV010000253.1, from coordinate 14,475 downwards.
TGAATAAAGCGGCAATGTGACATGAACGGGTTTCGTAACCGTTAAATAGACATTCCGATAAATTCCACCAAAGGTTGGATGCCAATTTTCATGATTCCATGGTGTCGGAGATTTGTGGCGGTTGTTCTCCCGGTCATTATTCACTTTAACGGCCAGGATATTGTCTTCACCAAATTTGATGCCGTCGGTGAGATCAAAACCAAATGGAATAAAACCGGTTGAATCTTTGCCCAACTTTTTGCCGTTCAGATAGACGTCAGCGACCTGTCGTACGCCTTCGAATTCAATGTAAACCCGGCTGCCTTTGGATTCCTTTGGAATAGAGAAATGCTTGCGGTACCAAACCGTTCCACGAAACTGCTCAGACTCTCCCTTATGGCCACCTCGACAGAAATTATCAAAGGTATCTCCGTCATTAAACGTATGCGGCAACGAGACGTCATTCCAGTGTGCATCATCCAATGCCGGCTTTTCACCCGCCGCCACATCTTCTTTGATAAACTTCCAATCCGGATTGAAATTATAAACCTCACGCGCCGATACATGCAGAGACAGTAGCAAGGCTCCAATGAACCCGATCGATACAAACTTAGCTGAAAATTTCACAAACATTCTCCTTGTCAGCGCAAATGAGCAACTCCTCATACCGAGAGAAAACCGCATTTCAGACGCTTGGATCCATTGCCCCAAGAAGTCGTTCCTTAGAGCAGTTTAAAAGCCTAAGGTGTAATCAAAGGCCGGTTTTTTGTCAAGATTGAGCACCATCAGGCCGTGCCCCTAACCTGACCATACCGGTCACTCGCCGCCTCATCATCAGAAGGCCGGTTTTATTCAGCCAACACGGCGTTATCAATGAGACGTGTGCCGGAAAAACAAACGGCCAACGTCATGAGCACAGGCCGATCAACCGTCGTGACCGGACACAGCGTTTCATCATCGACCAGTTCAATGTAATCAACAGCACCGGATGTTTTTTCGATCTGCCTGATCATGTCAGATTTCAGCGTATCCGCGTTGCTTTCGCCGACACCAAAAAGCGCCCGGGCTTTTTCCAAAGACTGAAAAAGACAAACGGCTTCAGCGCGCTCCATTTCTGAAAGATATTTATTCCGCGAACTCATCGCCAAACCGTCGCCCTCGCGAACGATGGGTCCTCGAATAATTTTTATCGGAATATTCAAATCGCGCACCATCCGCTCAATCACGCGCAGTTGCTGGGCATCCTTTTCCCCGAAAACCGCCAGATCCGCCTGCACCAGATTAAACAGCTTGGCCACCACGGTACAGACCCCGCGGAAATGGCCCGGCCGTGAACCGCCGCACAACCCCAGGCTCAGTGTTTCTTCATCCACCCAAACGCTGGCATCGTCAAAATACATTGTTCCAGGCTCTGGATAAAAAACGATATCAACGCCCGCTTTCTCACAGAGCTGTTCATCGCGCTCAAAATCGCGGGGATACGCAGCCAGATCTTCGTTCGGACCAAACTGCGTTGGATTCACAAAAATACTGACCACCAGCACATCGCACTCCGGCCGCGCAATTTTCATTAACGAAAGATGCCCTTCATGCAGAAAACCCATCGTTGGCACAAAGCCGATGGTTTTACCCGAGCGCTTCAGCTCCAACGCCGTCTGCTGCATTTCTTGAGGGGACTTAATGATACGCATTTTGTTTTTAGCCACCAAGAGGCACAAGAATCACAAAAACTGAACACATGGGATCTTCGCGCCTTTTGTTCCTCTTTGCGGACATCCTCAATTTAATAGGTGTTTTCATCAGCCGGAAAAGTTCCGGATTCGACTTCAGATTTATAGCCATTCAGCGCTTCAATAATCTGGCCATGCAGGTGAGCATAGTGCTTCACAAACTTCGGCACCGGCTTGCCGCTGATGCCAAGCAGGTCGGTAAAAACCAGGACCTGGCCATCGCACCCGCCGCCCGCTCCGATTCCAATGGTTGGAATCGTCAGCGCTTTCGAAATCATCTCACCAAGTTCCGCCGGAACACATTCCAGCACCAGGGCAAATGCTCCGGCCTGCTCAATCGCCATCGCATCATCCATCAACTGACGCGCTTGCTCAGAGGTTTTACCCTGAACCCGATACCCGCCCATCTCCTTGATGCTCTGCGGCGTTAAGCCAATATGTCCCAGCACCGGAATCCCATTGGCAACCAACGATTCTATTAACTCCGCGCGAATCGCTCCGCCCTCGATTTTGACCGCATCGGCATGGGCCTCTTTCAGAAAACGTCCGGCATTTTCCAACGCCATTTCTACCGAGGGTTGGTACGACATAAACGGCATATCAGCAATGACCAGCGCATTCTGCGTGCCACGCGAAACCGCCGCGGTGTGATGAACCATTTCGTTCATACTCACCGGCAACGTGGTTTCATAACCCAGCACCGTCATGCCCAAGGAATCACCGACCAGAATTGCCGGAATGCCGGCATCATCAATCAGCGCGGCCGTCAGCGCATCATACGCCGTCACCATGGAAATTTTAGTCTCGCCCTTCAGGGCTTTCAGTTTGGAGGCCGTCCATTTCATTAGTTCTGAGCCTCTTTCTTTGCTCTCAAAAATTTAATGTCATCTTCATCTTTGCCACGGCCAACCTTTTCCTTGGCCGCCAAGAGATCGTCAATATTCACACATTTAACTCTCTGACCTGTTTCTGACTCATGTACCACACTCCGATCCTCAACTTCGTCAAATTTCGGCAGGCCCGCAACGGCCAGATGAAACTGAAGAATCCCCCATTTTGTCGGAAATGTTTGGATCAGATTTTGACCTTTAGCTCCAATATGCAATAGAGGTATATCCAGCTCATCGCCAATCAGATTATTTATCAGCGCAATATTTTCAGCATCAGATCCGGGAATGAAAAAATCCCAGTCCATCGAGAATCTGGGAAATCCTTCAAGACGAACAGCCTGCCCACCGATCAGAAGGTATCGAACATTATATCGATTAAAGAGATCAATTACCTCTTCCATTTAATACCCCCCCGCCGGGCAATTTGAAGAATGAGTTCCGATTTCCAGGTATTGTATTCTTCATATGAATCAAAGCGCCTCGCTTTTATTTCAGGCAAATTTTCCGGTTTTGGACAGGCCACAACCTTTGGATTTTCGGCCCATATTTTAAACTTAGCATCATAATCGTCATGATAAACCATTCCGCTCACCACCTTTCATCGAAAAGATGGAGGCCGGCGTCCGGCGTTAATGATGAAAGAATCTGGGCCACCGATTTACTGGCTTCCGGCAGCACCATTTCCGGGCGAACATCCGCCAGTGGGCGCACCACAAATTCGCGCTCGGCCCAACGAGGGTGCGGCACCTCAAGTCCACCGCTATCAATAATAGAATCGCCGGCATAGATAATATCCACATCAATCGGACGCGGGGCATTGCGATCTTCCCCATTCCGTTCACGCCCCAGCATATGCTCAATCTTGCCGATATAGGAGAGCCAGCTTTCCAGCGGAAGATCGCTATCTAGCACCACAATGGAATTAAGATAAGCCATATCCTGATATTCCGGCTTCACATCCACCGGGGTGGTTTCATAGATCGGGGACTGAGCCACAAACGATGAGCGAGGTGCCGATAACAACAGATTCTTCGCCTGCATCAGCAGCCGCTTTCGGTTGTACAGGTTGGAGCCTAAACTAAAACCGATTTCCATATTCGACCGTCCCTTCAAAAACATACTCCGCGCCACCGGTTAATGTGGCTTTTCCGGAAACAGAACCAATTACCAGATCATATCCCCCGGCGCAATGCACTGTCACCGGCAAAGTCACCCACCCTTTTTCCGCGGCAATAAGCCCGACCGCCACCGCACCGGTACCGCAAGCCATCGTTTCGGCCTCCACACCCCGCTCATAGGTACGCATCGTGAGGGTACCATCGTCTTCCACTTTAGCAAAATTTGCATTGGTTCCTGCCGGAGCAAAAAGCGTATGCCGGCGAATTTTTTTTCCAAGGTTTGGAAGATTGATCTCCGCCGGATCCTCCACCCAGGCCACCGCATGCTCCACGCCGGTATCCAGAAAATCGAGTGGCCAATCGAGCCCCGCATCCAGTTCAAGCTTCAAATCCTGCGGCTCGGTTAAATGTATGCAAACCCGTCCCTCCAGCACATTTGCCTCCACGATACCCGCGCCGGTTTCAAACGTCATGTCAGTCGATGCGACCTTTCGATCAAACGCAAACCGGGCGATGCAGCGCGCTCCGTTTCCACACATATCCACTTCCCCGCCATCCGGATTGATAAACCGCATCCGGAAATCGGCAACATCAGACGATTGCATCAGCAGAAGTCCATCGCAACCCACCCCGACCCGGCGGGAAGAAATCTGCTGAATAAATTCATCATCCCCCATCGGAAAAGAGCGCTGTGTGTCATCAATCACCATGAAGTCGTTGCCGGCTCCATGCATTTTGGAAAAGGGTATCATCATTCAAGGCCTGTAATCTTCATATCACGTGGTGCCTCCACATGGAAGCTGAACGGGATACTCCATTCTTCACCCGGTTTGAGCGTGCGGAACCAGCTGATTCGTTTTTCATCATCCATTGTCAGCGAATCGGTATCCTTGGAATACTTCGGATTCAGCAGATCCACTTTCAGCCCTTCGCTTCCGGATATGGGTAACTGATCCCAGACAATCACCTCTTCCGGTACGCTGTGGGTATTCTTAACCGTCATGAGATATTCATACGTGTGGCGGGTGGTTTTTCCAGTAAATCCCTCTTTGCTCTGATATTTTTTAATGAGCTTATGCTCCACTTTCATGCTCTCATCCGCACCGAGAAACACCCAAAACTCCTCGCCCGGTGCCACAAGCTCCATCTGCGTCGCCGTCACAAAATTGCCATCCAGAAAGACATTCGCTTTTCCCTCTAGAAAAGGATGCGCACCGGAATTTTCAGCATTCGCTTTCAAATAGGCATACGGGCTGAGCTTCGGAATGGAGGAATATCGAAAACCAGACGGAAGCTCAACGGACGTAACCGCCACGCGATGCTCCACATTGTCCGACTCAATATCGCTCTCACCCTTCACCTCAAACACCACCGACGCACCTTTTTTTGAAACAGAGGAGGTTCGTTGTTTCATCGGAGCAGCTTCTGGCGTAGACCATGGCATTTCACTTAAAACATCGCCATACGCACCTTCAGCATCAAAACGGTTTACCACCTCATAAGAGTTATAGGTTGCCGGAGCTGACCGAGAAGATAAACTTAACGAAACAGACCCTTTTCCCCCGGGGGAAGACATATTAATTCGCCAGGGATCCAACTCCGGATGACGTCCACCGAGACCGGGATTCGCCGTGGAGAGCTGCAGCGCAACATCGCTCCAGTCCTCACCGGTATTCTGCTTTACGAGGGCAAAATATTTAACTTCCATCTTACGGGTTTCGGTATCCACGCGTATGTCATACGTCGGAATCCATTGGGGGCCTCGCACGATATAGGAAAGATTCAGCGCCGCCTTCCCGACCTTGGAACTTTCAAGATCCACCTCAACCACACGCCGCTGTTTGCGCTGGTGCATTCCGGCATCGCTGATATCAGCTTTCACCTTATTCAGTGCTTTCTGAATTTCCTCTAATTTATCAAGCGCCAGACGGCGGCCCTCGTCATATTCCGCGTTTTTACTGCTGTAGAGCGCAAGCATGCTCTCCCAGCTGCCGGGATCGAGTGAGGTGGTTCCCTCCTCCTTTTCCGAAGCATGGGTGACTTTTTGACTAATCGCTTTCAGAAAGCTCTTCGACTCATTAAAACGCTCAATGTCCTGTCGGACTTTGCCCGCTTCTTTCTCCAACCGCTCTTTTTCATCCGCGAGTTTTTTCCACGCCTCCTCCGGAATATCCTCAAAGTTTTCGGTCTTAAAGCGCACATCCAGCACCACGGCATCGCCCGCGCCCGTCACCTGAATCCCGCGCGAATCGATCGATTCCGGCAGGTTATCAAAAACAAGGGTATTGATCCCCTGCTCCAGCTGAACCTCCGCCGAACGGGTAACCTGCGCGCGATCACCATAAACCGTCACATCCGTCACCTGAGAAGAAACGGCCAGCGCCGCCATAGCCAATAGGTTAATCATGATTTCCTCCTAAACCCCACATTTCCAATGATTGGAAAATCCTGCCAGAAGTTTCCAGTGTCTGGAAACAAAAAGGAAAAGAAGGTAGGGAATCCATCACGCCCAACCAAAAGAAAAAAGGCCGCGCCATTCGGCACGACCTTTTTACATTTCCAATGATTGGAAATTTTATCCGCAGAGTGCAAGTAGCACACCGGCGGCCACGGCGGAACCGATGACACCGGCGACGTTCGGGCCCATAGCGTGCATGAGCAGAAAGTTCTGCGGGTTGGCTTCGAGGCCCACCTTGTTTGACACACGCGCCGCCATCGGAACAGCGGACACACCGGCCGAGCCGATGAGCGGGTTGATTTTTTCCTTGCTCACTTTGTTCATGATCTTGGCGATGATCACACCGGCAGCGGTGCCGATAACAAATGCACCGAGACCCAGCAGCAGAATACCCAGCGTCTGAACATTCAGGAACTTATCCGCAGCCAGTTTAGAACCGACGGCGAGACCGAGCATGATGGTGACAATATTAATGAGCGAATTCTGCGCCGTATCAGACAAACGATCCACCACAGCAGATTCTTTCATCAGGTTACCCAGCATCAGCATACCGATCAGCGGTGTGGCAGATGGCAGCAGCAACAGACAGAGTATCAGCACCAACAGCGGGAAGACAATCTTCTCGGTTTTGGTGACGTGACGCAGCTGTTTCATTTCGATGGCACGCTCTTCCTTGGTCGTCAGCATTTTCATGATCGGCGGCTGAATAATCGGAACCAGCGCCATATAGGAATATGCTGCAACGGCAATTGCACCTAGCAAATTAGGCGACAAACGCGAGGCCAGGAAAATGGCCGTTGGTCCGTCCGCACCACCAATGATACCGATAGCCGCCGCATCCTGCAGCGTAAAAAGACCGCCACAGGCCATGGCTCCCATCAGCGCACAGAAAATACCGAACTGTGCCGCAGCACCAAGCAGGGCTGTCTTCGGGTTCGCCAAAAGCGGCCCGAAGTCAGTCATGGCGCCTACCCCCATAAAGATGAGCAGCGGGAATACGCCGGACTCAACCCCTACGGTGTAGAAATAATACAGGAACCCCCCCGGCTGACCCGGCATTGGACCTGCAGAAATTCCAGCCATTGGAATATTGGTCAGGATCGCGCCAAAGCCAATCGGCAGAAGCAGCAGCGGCTCGAAGCCTTTCTTGATCGCAAGAAAGATCAGTATCAGGCCCACGAGGATCATAACGAACTGACCCAAACCTTCGGGTAGCGATGCCGGAGCATGATAACCTTCGGCTTCAGCCTCTTCGACGTCCTGAGTCAGCTGATCCAGCAACGCCTGATCCACGCCATGGGCTTTATGAATCTGCTCCATGGCTCCATGAAAATGACCGGCTGCAATTTCTGCATCAACGGTTTTTTCCAGTGCGGCCACGTAGGCGATGTGTTTTTCCTCAGCGGTCTGAGGATTTAAGAAACGATAGATTCCGGTTTCCCTGCCGAGTTTTGCAAAACCCTCGCCAATGGAAATCCCCTTCTCGGTCTTCTCTGCTTCCGCAGGGGCAGCCGCTTTTTCAGCAGCATGCACCCGCGCGGTCCCGCCAAGAATGGCGGCAGCGAGAAGGCCCATTGTGATGAATTTCTTCATTTGGATTACTCCCTTCGCTGTGAGCTTAGTTGATGGATGCGAGAGCTTCGCCCGATGATACCGAAGCACCGGCTTCAGCAGCAATAGAGGAAACCGTGCCGGAGGCAGAGGCTTTCACTTCAACTTCCATCTTCATGGCTTCAACAATGAAGAGAATATCGCCTTCATTCACATGATCACCCACATTGATAAGCACCTTGATTACTTTGGCATTCATCGGAGCAACCACCTCGATGGAGTCTGCCGATTCGTGTGCAACCGTTCCGGCACCCGAAGTTTCCGCACCGTCTTCAACACCGATATCGTAGGACTTGCCGTTGATGGTGGCTTTGTCGCCTTTGACTTCAACTGCAAATTTCTTGCCGTTCACCGAAACGGTGTATCCGCCATCGCCACCCGGAGCTGCCGCTTTTTCTTCTTTCGGCATGAGTGATTTTTTACGCACCCCGTTCACCTCGGCTTTACCGAGCAGGAAGTCGATACCCTTCTGCTTACAGCAGGAGGCAATGAATACGTTTTCGTCGCAGTGATCAGTAATACCGGCTTCTTCTAGCATCTTCTTCGCCGCGTCGATCCCTTTGTTCGGATCGGCGTCGTTGAGGTCGACCGGATTGGCGGTGGTCGGCTCAAGGCCCATTTTTTCAGCAGCGAGCTTCACCAGTTCCGGATCAGGCTCACAGGGAGTCTTACCGAAATAGCCAAGGATCATTTTACCGTAACCTTCAGCAAATTTTTCCCACGGACCAAACATGACGTTGTTGAACGCCTGCTGGAAATAGAACTGCGAGACCGGAGTCACGGACGTTGCAAAACCGCCACGACGAACCACTTCACCCATCGCTTTGATGCAGTCTTCATATTTATCCATCAGATTATTGTCACGCATCATCTGCGTGTTGGCCGTCAGTGCGCCACCCGGCATCGGGGACCACGGAATCAGCGGTTCAACCGCCAGAGCTTCTGGAGGAATGATGTAGTCGGACATGCACTCTTTAAAGACGTTAGACGCTTCCATCATTTTATCAATGTCTACATCGAGCTCGTAAGCTTCACCACGAAGCGCGTGCCACAGGGTGGCCACGTCCGGCTGGCAGGTACCGCCCGAGGCCGGAGCCAGAGAGCAGTCGACCTGATCTGCACCGGCTTTAATGGCCGCGACGTAACCCATGGTCGCCACACCGGCGGTTTCGTGGGAGTGGAAGGAGATCTTGGTGTCGCCCGGCAGCATTTTGCGGGCTTCAAGAATCGTGTCGTAGACTTTTTTCGGAGCAGAAGTTCCGGACGCATCCTTGAAGCAGACGCTGGTGAACGGAATTTCGGCATCAAGAATGTCCTGAAGGGTTTTGATGTAGAAGGCCACATCGTGTGCCCCGGAGCAGCCGGGAGGCAGTTCCATCATCGTCACAACCACTTCATGGTTGAGCCCGGCATTCATAATAGATTTACCGGAGTCGATCAGGTTGTTGACGTCGTTGAGGGCGTCAAAGTTACGAATGGTGGTCATACCATGCTTTTTGAACATCTTCGCATGCAGGTCGATGATGTCGCGGGACTGGGAGTCGAGACTCACCACGTTGATACCACGTGCGAGGGTCTGCAGGTCAGCATCCGGTCCAACCGTTTCACGGAAGGTGTCCATCATGTCGAACGCCGACTCGTTGCAGTAAAAGAAAGGAGCCTGGAAGCGAGCACCGCCGCCGGCTTCGAAATGTGTCTGTCCGGCTTCACAGCAAACTTTTACAGCCGGCATGAAGTCTTTGGTGAATACGCGTGCGCCGTACACGGACTGGAAGCCGTCGCGGAACGCGGTGTTCATGATATGAATAGTTTTCTTTGCCACGATAATTTCTCCTGATTAATTAAAAATCCCTACTAACCCCGTTTTGCCCGAATGGCGGCAATAATTGCTGCGACTTCCACTGAAGGATCTGCAGTTGCCGCTGCAGGTGCCCTGGTTTCGACCACTTCTTCCGGGAAGAGATGGGCGTATTTCTTGAAGAATCCCGCCGAAGCACCCATCACCGCTATCAGCAGAACGAGGAAGACAATTACGGTTGCCATACCGATGACCATTAGGGTCACACCCTGCATGAGTAGTTCCATCTTTATCATCTCCTTGATTTTGATAAAATGAGCCACATGTATACGGATTTCCCATTTCCATGCCTAGTGAAAAACGGATAAAGGCTAGCAATTTCAACTAATAGAACCCAATCTAAATAAAGGATTAATAAAAATGAAGTACTGTACAGAGTGGTTTGATCGACTGCCCTCAACGAACGCCTACATGAAGGAGCGGATTGCTCAGGCTTCAACCCTTTTAAATGGTACCATTTTTGCAACCCACGAACAGACAGCAGGTAGAGGAAGATCGGATCGAAAATGGATCAGTGCGCCGGACACCAATCTTTGCTTTTCCCTGTTCGTTCAAACAGACTGTGCCCTGATCGACGTCCCTTCGCTCACCATGGCCGCTGCCCTCGGCATCGCTGATTTCCTAAATGGTCTGAAAATTCCGGCCGCACCAAAATGGCCCAACGATGTCCTGGTTGGAAACAGCAAAATTTGCGGCATCCTGTCCGAACGGATTGAAACCGAAAAAACGCGCGGCATTATCGTTGGAATCGGCTTAAATGTGAACATGAGCTCTGAAGAAGCCGCGGCCATCGATCGACCCGCCACGTCCATGCTGATTGAATCCGTTAAGGCCGGCGACCTTTTCCAAACATTGGAAAATCTCCTGCCCTACCTCGACCACTGGATCGAGGATTGGAAACACGGCGGTTTTTCCAATCTTCGGAAAATATGGACCGAAAAGGCCGGACCGATCGGAAAACCGATTAAAGTCCACGACGGAGACCTTTATAAAGAAGGCACCCTCGCTGGCTTCGGCGATCACGGCGAACTTCTCTTGCAAACCGTCCAGGGATTGGAAACCATCTGGTCAGGAGATGTATCATGAAAAAATTAGCCTTTTTTATTCCTCGCAGAGACACTGAGTTCGCGGAGTTTTATAAACACTACCTCTGCGCTCTCTGCGTCTCTGCGAGGGGGTTTCTTTTATTTTTCTGCATTCTTTTTTTGAGTGGCTGTGCGACGAGCAACAAACGATACCGGGTGCCGAAGAATCAGAAACCACTGATTGTAAATATGGAAACTACCGGCTACTGCAAATGCGGAAAATGCTGTGGCTGGAAGCGGAACTGGAAATTTCAGCCCGTCGTCGCCTACGGCCCGAACAAGGGTGAACCGAAAGCAGTAGGCATCACTGCAGCCGGAACAGTCGCCGACTGGGGCACCATCGCCGCGGACACGCGCTACTATCCCTTCGGCACCATCATGTATATTCCAAAATATGGCTGGGGCCGCGTCGAGGACATCGGTGGCGCCATCAAAGGCCAGCATATCGACCTCTATTTCCCCTCCCACAAAAAAGCCCTGCATTGGGGGCGGGAACGAAAGGATGTCAAAGTCTGGAAACCGAAGCGCAATTAAAGGGTATTTATGGTTAAATCCTTCCTTAGACAAGGTTGCATTTCACAGCTATAGGCCTATAGTAGCGCGTTTTTCGAGGAAATTATGGGAACACCACGATTAGTCAGAGTTAATGAATTGCTGAAACGCGAGATTGCGGAAGATCTCTATCGCAACTATGCCGGGTCAGATTTCGATGCATCCGCCATCACCGTCACACGCGTTGAGTGCGCGCCGGATTTGCGCGACGCCAATGTTTTTGTATCCATTTTCGGGCATGAAGATAATCGCGAAGGCATGATTAATTACCTCAACCGCCATCGTCAGGAAATTATCCGGATGATGGTAAAACGGGTAAAACTCAAATACACGCCACGCCTGCACTTTGTGCTGGATGAATCCCTCGAAGGTGGAGACAACATTCTCGCCATGCTCGACGAAATGGAACGTGAAAATCCCGACGCGTTTAAAGACGACGAAAAGAACGATGAGAAATCGTAGACGCCGCGCTCCGGATCCATACGACGGCCTCCTGCTGGTCGACAAACCGTCCGACTGGACTTCGCACGATGTCGTGGCGAAAATCCGCAACTTTTTTAAACTCAGCAAATGCGGGCATGCTGGCACACTCGATCCCTTGGCCACTGGTCTTTTGGTTCTGCTGATCGGAAAAGGAACCAAATTGTCCGACCAGATCATGAACGGCGATAAAGTCTACGAGGGTACGCTTCACCTCGGCGTGACGACGAATTCGCAAGATGCCGATGGCGAAATTCTGGAAGAAAAGGAGGCCTCGCACATTACCCGTGAAATGGTCGAAAACGTAATTTCGGACAAATTCATGGGCCCCATCGAACAGATTCCTCCCATGGTTTCCGCCATCAAAAAGGATGGCGTCGCCCTCTATAAGCTGGCGCGCAAGGGCCAAGAAGTTGAACGCGAGCCCCGCAAAATTGAAGTATTCGAATTCGATGTCCTTGAATTTAAAAATCCGCTTGTAAAATTCCGCGTAAAAAGCACCAAAGGCACCTATGTCCGCACCCTCGCCCACGACATCGGCAACGAGCTCGGTGTCGGCGGCAGTCTCGATGCCCTGCGCCGCCCCGGCTCCGGCACGCTGTCGGTTGACAAAGCCTTTACGATGGACGAGATCTTGGAATGCGACAAAGAGACGCTCCCTGAAAAAATGATCCTTTTGGAAGATTTGATCAAATGAAGATAATCCACGCATTGGAAGAATTTCACGAATCAAAAACCCCGGTCATTCTCGCAGCCGGCTGCTTTGACGGCCTCCATATCGGCCACGCTGCGGTGATTAAAAAAGCCATTGCTCAGGCCAAGGCCATCGGCGGCGAAGCGTGGGGGTTTACCTTTGATCCCCACCCCGCCAAAGTCCTTATGCCGGATCGTGCGCCGCCGCTCATTTTTACTACCGAACAACAGAGCCTGCATTTGCAGGAAATCGGCGTGAACGGATGTATTCTACAGCCCTTCACCATCGACTTCATGAAGCAAGAGCCGCTCGATTTCTTCGAAAATCTCTGCGCCTGTATTCCGCGTCTTGCCGGCATCTCCGTGGGCGAAGACTGGTCGTTTGGACGCAACCGGGCAGGCAACGCCGAACTGCTGACCAAACTATGCGGCGAACGTGGCCTATGGTTTTCGGCGCACCCCGAAATTCGATGGAACAATGAGCGCGTCTCCAGCACCCGAATCCGCGAAGCCATCAAACTCGGTCATCTCAAAGATGCCACCGGCATGCTCGGCCGCCCGGTTTCAACCATTGGCAACGTGGAGCACGGCGAAAAAATCGGGCGCAAACTGGGCTATCCGACCGCCAACATCGATCCGGAAAATGAAATGCTCCCACCGCGCGGCATTTATGCGGCGGAACTTCGGGTCGGAAAAATCCTTTATAACGCCGCCGCCTACATCGGCCACCGCGAAACCTTCCATCAAAACGAACCGCAGGTGCTGGAAGTGCATCTGATCGATGAAACCGGACTTGATCTTTACGACCAGCACGTGGAAGTCAGCTATATCGAGTATATCCGCGGCGACGAAGTGTTCGAAAATGCCGAAGCGCTGAAAAAACAGATCGAAGCCGATCTTGCTGCAATCCGAAAAATTCTCGGCTAATACTTTAAGGTCAAAAACGCAGCGCGGTCGTCGAAAGCACCAAAACCGATTTTGCCCACGGGATACGTTTTGTCCTGCGCGGTCATGAGCGGTTGTTCCATATCATCCACAAAAACCTGAATGGAACCGCCCCCGGAATGAACCACGCGGATCGTTTTCCAACCTTTGGAAAGTCGAGGTTCCGGATTCTCTTCCCGATTAATCCGCGCCCGGCGTTCTCCATCCACCCGCATGATGATGTTGTGGTATTTATTGTCGGAATTAGATGAAATATGGGCGTAATAAAAGTGCGTTTGATCCTGATATCCGAAGATCAGGCAAATATCGCGATTCTTCACCTCATCCGGCATCAGCGTGGCGGCTTTGACCGCAAATTCTCCGATCGGGTTTTCCGATTTCAACAACGCAAATTCCGTGGGCCGCCGAACCGGTGGGCGCTGTTTTCCGGGCACATCGAGGATAAGTGCCATCTCGCCCAAAACCTCGCCCGTTTTCCACTCTCCGGAATTCAGAAAAATCAGCTGATCATGAGATTGCGCCAGTTCCAGTTCAACAGCATGGCTGGAGGCCAGCAGAAAATTTCCAATGATTGGAAAAATCAACCTATGCCAACATGCCATCTTCATAGCCAGGCAGATCCCAGGGTTGTGGCAGGCCAGTTGGAATATTGATCGCCACTTTATCGGCGAACGCTTTCAGTTCGTCGCCTTTGAACGGTTTAAATCCGGTTGCGAGTTTTGCATTGCTTTCGAGGTGGTCTATATCCCCGGTGCCGACGATGGCGGTACTGACCCCCGGCAAACTCAAGGCATAACGAATCAGATCGCGCGGCTGTTGATCTGAATTCTTGACGTGTTTGACCGTTTTCATGGCAATTACGCCCATATTGCGTTCCACGCAAAGCGGCAGGAGTTCGTCTTCATATCTTCCATCATCTGGACGGTTCGCCGGTAGAATGGTTAATAGTGCATCGGGGTCGAATGCCTTCACACATTGGATCAGGATGTCTGCCCCACTGTGTCCGGTCACACCAAAATTTTTGATTACGCCCTCGTCCTTCAGTTTGGTGACCGCTTTGAAAGCGCCTTCACGCG
>CAKZQV010000252.1 GCA_937141895.1 uncultured Verrucomicrobiota bacterium | reverse complement strand
ATACACGGGACTTTAACCCGATTACAACGCGCCCATGCTGGGCACACACCAGTCGCTGGTGCTGACCAGACTCGCTGACGCTCGTCTGGCAGCACATCTAACGTTCTGAAAAGATAATGACTGAAACGATAAGCATTTCCCTTAATCTCCGAGAAAGAAACTTGCTTTTAAAATACGGTTATCCATTCGAACAGTTGAAACTTCAGCTGGACGAAAAAAGAAAAGTAAAAAAGGAAACAGAAATCTCCGCAGATGAGTTTGAATGGAATCAAGCGGTAGGAAACATTGCAATAACCATGAATGAAGATGTAGATAATGAAATGCTTCTAGAGGAACTTGAATGCTTAGCATCATTAATAGAATTTGAAATCGGTGAAAAAGGTTAGAGGGAGAACTAGGCGCTGGTGCTGACCAGACTCGCTGACGCTCGTCTGGCAGCACAGCCTATTTAACGTTAGCCATAAAAGTATCGTTGCTTGACAGACAAAGTAGGAGGTATAGAAAGTATACCTAAATGGACTTTGAGTATGATCCAGTAAAAAGTCGGAAGAATAAGGAGAAGCATGGAATAGATTTTGAAGAGGCCAAGGCGTTGTGGGAGGATCCGTTCGGGAAAGGTTTTCCGGCTCGAAGCGATGACGAGATACGGTACGCCATTATGGCAAAATATAAGAGAAAGCTGTGGATGGCGTATTATACCGTACGGACTGAAAGGATCAGAATTATTTCCGTAAGAAGAGCAAGAAAAGGAGAAAAGGTAATTTATGAAGGCTAAAGATTTAGATAAGATATTTGACGAAGGGAATGTTGATTTCACAGAGTACCTGGACTTGTCTAAGGCTTTCAAGCCTGGTCAAGAACAGAAAAGGGTGAATGTAGATTTCCCTGTTTGGATGCTTGAAAAAATTGATCGAGAAGCTGGGAGGTTGGGAGTACCGCGACAATCCCTGATTAAGGTTTGGATAGGCGAAAGGCTCGAAAAGAGAAATCCTCGTAAGAAAACTAAAGCTGCAGGTCAAAGAGGCTAACCAGTAGGAATGAGAAGGCGTAAAGACGAAGACTCGCGTTGAAGCGGCAAATCGTCTAAAAGCGCCTTATGAAAGAACTAACAATAGGAATGGATCTGGGAGACCGCCGCCATGCGGTCTGTGTATTGAACAAGGCCGGCGAAGCGATTGAAGAACGTACGGTACTCAACGACCGGGAAAGCATAGGCGAGTGGATATGTCGCTACAAGGGAGCGACGGTAGCGATGGAGACGGGGACGCATTCGCCATGGATCAGCCGGTTTCTGGAAGAGTTGGGGATGAAGGTGTACGTGGCCAACGCGAGGAAGCTGCGTGCGATCTCGACGAGCAATACCAAGAGCGACAAGGCCGACGCGCGGATGCTGGCGCGGTTGTGCCGGGCGGATGTGGAGCTGCTGAGTCCGATCCGCCACCGCAGCGAGCAGTGTCAACGCGACCTGGTAAGGGTGAAGGTAAGAGACGCCCTTGTGCGCACGCGAGTCAACCAGATGAACAGCGTACGCTTTCTGATGAAGAGTCTCGGAGTGAAGATCCCCTCGGGTTGCAAAGCGAGTGTGTTTGTGAAGCGGGTACGTGAAGAGCTTTCTGAGGATTATCTGGAGCTGGTTGAGCCTCTGCTGGCGATGTTGGATGGCATCGAGTCAAAGATTCGTGAGGTGGACAAGCAACTGGAGGAGCTGGCGGCGAAGCAGTATCCGGAAACGGAACGCCTGAAGCAGGTGCCTGGGGTGGGTCCGCTGACGGCACTGACCTTTATTCTGACTCTTGAGAGTCCGGACCGGTTCCCCAAAGCACGGGATGTAGGGCCATTCCTTGGATTATCCCCGAAGCGTGACCAATCTGGTGAAACGGACAAGCAGCTGCGCATTACCAAAGCCGGAAACGGCCATATGCGCCGGTTGCTGACCAACTGCTCGCATTATATCATCGGACCCTTTGGTCCGCCGTGCGATCTGCGCGAGGCCGGCCTGCGCATCTGTGAACGGGGCGGCTCGATCGCGAAGAAGAAAGCGGTCATTGCCGTAGCCCGCAAACTATCGGTTACCCTGCTGGCGCTGTGGCGGAGCGGGGAAGACTATTGCCCGGTAAAGGAGGCCGCCTGAACCATGACTTTTAGGGATTCCCAATGTCCTGTCCAAACAACTGCGACCCAGCGACAGCATGAACCGATGCGTTAACCAGTAGGCAGTGTTTGAGGCTGGACTCCCACATGCACCGATGCCATAACGGCATCACCGAAGAGTGCGAATGGAAGCCTGACAACGGGAATCCGCCAATCTCCTCCAATCAGATAAAAAGTGAACCTTTTAAATATTAACTTGCAAAGCCTTCTCATGGAAGTCGCTGGTGCTGACCAGACTCGCTGGCGCTCGCCTGGCAGCACAGCTAACGTTCGATTAAAATTTGACATCGACAATTTACGCGTTACGTTGTCTTACATGAATACGATTACGGTTAGAATTCCCGATGAGTTAAAAAACGATTTGCAAAAGATCAGCGAAACAGAGCACAAGCCGGTTAGCGACCTCGTGCGAGAGTCCGTTCGACGCTTTGTAGCTGTAGAGCGATTCAGGCAATTACGCCGCAAGGCCTTGCCGTTTGCTGAAGCCCAAGGGTTTCTGACCGATGAGGACATCTTCACGAACCTGAAGTGAGTAAAATTGTCCTAGATACTAATAT
>CAKZQV010000251.1 GCA_937141895.1 uncultured Verrucomicrobiota bacterium | reverse complement strand
ATTATAGCAGTTAACAGGAAATACGCTTCTTTGTTTGTGAAATATTCAGGCTAAACGGTCCCCGGAAAAGGGTCATGAACCTAAAAAAAGCCCGAGCAAATGCCGGGCTTTAGACTCACGAAGCGGATACATCCAGAAAGATTATTCGGAGGGGAGCTCCTTGATCCGGATATTCCGATACATAATTTCCGCCCATTCTGCCTGCAGGCCAATATGACCTTTCTGCAGCGGAGTAAATGAGCCGTCGGGGTTTTTTCTTCCCATGTTCTTGAGTTCCAGCACGATTTCACCATTGAGGATGAAGGTGGCTTTTTCAGCACCATGCACCTGAATCTCCATTTCATTCCATTCGCCCTTGGGTTTTTCAGCCCCGAGGCGGGTTTTTACATGACCGCCAACGACCGGTTCCCCATTGGGATCGTATATCTTTCCGGTTATCGGGGTGGTGCAACGGAGATTTCTTCCCAAAACAAACAGGTCTCCCGTATGATAGCGGCGTTTCACGAATTTATCACCGGGCGTTTCGCCGATCTGCATTTCGAAGGAAAGGGGCCAGACTTTCTTTAAATCGCCATGCACGTGGAAGAGTAATCCGGCATCCCGGTCCCAGTCGGCGCGAGGAGCGTAGCGATTTCCGGCCCACTTGTATTCGAGCTTGAGGATAAAATGGCTGAATTCCTTTTCGGTGACGAGGCAGTCATTATTCTGTTCAGACCCGTCTTCCTGCCCGGCATAGGTGTGAATGGCCTGTTCTGCTTCATTCACAGAAAAGGCGCCCCAGTTGTCGGGGCCCGAAGCGCGGGCTGCAGTCCAGCCCTCCAGAGTCTTGCCATTAAAGAGCGAGATAAACCCTTCTTCATTAGCCGAAACGTTCACAGCCAATGCCCATATTGCCAGCAATGTGTTTAACCGTATTTTCATAGTGAATGAAGGTATAGGGGGAGAAGCAATTGTCGAACATTTAGATGACCTTTTATCAATCAGGATTTCTTTTACATCGTGCGCTCGTATGGGGTAGCCTCCGGCTTCGTAATTCGAAACGAGGACGCGTGCGAAATTATGCAGATGTTTCGACGTGCCCGACGGGTGTTTACGAATTACCCGTTACGAATTTAGACCCTTGGAGATTTTTACATGAAAGTACGAACACGTTTTGCACCGAGCCCGACCGGTAACGTTCATATCGGCAATATCCGCGTGGCCATCTATAACTGGCTGTTTGCTCGCCACAGCGGTGGCGAATTTGTGCTGCGGGTGGAGGATACGGATATTGAGCGTTCAACGCCGGAAGCCATTCAGGCCTTGCTCGATGCCATGGATTGGCTCGGTTTCGATATCGACGGCGAGCATCTCTACCAGACCTCCCGCCAGCAGGCACATCTCGAAGCGGCGGAACTGCTGCTCGAAAAAGGTCTGGCCTATAAAGAGGACAAAGGCGGAACGGGGCAGGGCGAATGCGTCATTTTTAAAATGCCGGGAACCGACGTGTCGTTTGTGGATGGTATTAAAGGCGAAATGACCAAAAAAGCTGAAAATATGCAGGACTTCGTGATCGTGCGCTCCAACGGCACGCCGGTGTTCCATCTGGCCAATGTGCTCGACGATATTGAGCAAGGGATCACGCACGTTATTCGCGGGGATGACCACGTGGAAAATACCTTCCGTCACATTGCGCTTTATGAAGCGCTCGGCGCGGAAGTGCCAAATTTTTCGCATCTTCCCATGATTGTAAACCGGCAGGGAAAACCCTACTCCAAGCGCGACGGCGATGCTTTTGTGGGCGATTTCCGCGAAAATGGATTCGCGGCCGATGCGCTCTTTAATTATCTCGCGTTGCTCGGCTGGTCGCCGGGCGATGATCGCGAGGTCATGACCCGCGAGGAAATGATTGAAGCATTCACGCTTGAACGTTGCCAGTCCTCGCCGGCGCAGTTTGATATGAAAAAACTGACCTGGATGAACGGCGAATATCTGCAGAAACTGTCCGTAGATGAGTTTGAAGCGCTAGCCTTTGCCGAACTGAAAAAAGCCGGAATTTCGGCAGATGAGGCCTATACAAAATCGGTCGTTAACCTGATTCGGGATCGTGTGAAAAATGTAACCGAACTTGTTCCAATGGTTGGATATTTTTTCGCGGACGATTATGCCTACGATGAAAAGGGCGTGCGCAAAAAACTGCAGAAAGACGGCGTGGCTGAAACGCTGGAGAAGATTAAAGCGATTTTCCAATCATTGGCTGTTTTTGACGAAGCGTCTACGGATAAAGCCATGCATGATTTTGTGGAAGAATCAGGACTCGGCTTCGGCGCGGTGATGCCTCCGGTGCGTCTATCCGTTTCGGGCATGCAGTCCGGTCCGGATCTGTTCCCGTTGTTGGCGGTGCTCGGTCGAGATCGGGTTCTGGAACGAATGGATCGTACAATTGAGAAGTATTTGAAATAGTTTTCTTCCGGCGGGCATGATAGGACCTTCCGAGGATTGGAAATAATGAATTTCATACTTATAGGTCTATTTTTGTTTTCTGCGATAGGGATCATCATTTTGGTGTTCCGGGTCCGGTCTTTGCAGCGCTTGCTAAAGGCAACTGAGGACAGCAACAAACGCGATGCCGATATTGCGATTCTCGTCAGCATGAATGAGGATACGCAAGAAGCGCGGGAAGAACTGCAGGAAGCGAACAAGCGGTTGCAGAAATCAATTAAACGGGCCAACAAGCTTGCGATTGATGCCCAGGCCGCAAATATTGCCAAAAGTGAATTTCTGGCCAATATGAGTCATGAAATCCGTACGCCAATGAATGGAATTATCGGCGTGACCAATCTGCTACTTGATTCGGGACTCAATGCCGATCAACAGGAGTTGGCCGGAACCGTGCAACGCAGCGGCAAAGCCCTGTTGACGGTTGTAAACGATATCCTCGACTTCTCTAAAATCGAGGCCGGACGGCTGGATGTTGAGGCGCGCGATTTCGACCTTAAAAATG
>CAKZQV010000250.1 GCA_937141895.1 uncultured Verrucomicrobiota bacterium | reverse complement strand
GGAGTAGTTTTTTCATGGGCGGGATTCATCCTTATTCGTTGCTGAAAGACAATAACTCTTTCCGGATATTATCGGTCGGGTTGTTGATTCTTAGCCGTTTGTTGCGGCCGGTGTCACCTGAAAGGATTTCTATGGACCCGCGCGGGATTTTCCAATGTTTGGAAAGAAATTTAATAATATGGGCATTTGCTTTGCCCTCCACCGGCGGAGCCTGGATCCGGACTTTAAGCGCATCGCCCATGCGTTCCCTGATTTCATCCTTCGAGGCCCGGGGCACCGCCCGGATCTTCAGGATGAGATGATCTCCATTATCTTCAAACCACGGCATTGGTCACCTCCAATGCATTCATAATCAACAAATCCTTTACGAAGGCAACTGGTTTCCCGTCTACAAATACGATGAAAAAACTCACCATCTTAAGAAGAATTAATATTTGGTATTGTAAAATAATATTCAGGTAAATATTATTTCAAATATGAGCTTTTTTGCGCACAGCAACGACGGTCCGCCCTCCGGCTGGCAACCCCTTGATAAGCACTTGAAAAATGTTGCCGATTTGGCGGAGGATTTTGCCGAGCCGTTTGGCGGGCAGGAGTGGGCGCGGCTCGCAGGACTGTGGCATGATTTGGGGAAGTATTCTCCGGATTTCCAGCGGAAGCTAAAAGGGGAGAACATTCGTGTAGTTCATTCGGAAGCGGGCGGGCATTGGGCTACGCTGAAAGATTGGTGCGGGATTGATTGCATTCTCTCATGGTTAATCATGGGGCATCATGCAGGGTTGGCTGATTACTCTTCGGCTACAACCGGAGCCAAGGCGCTGGAGCCCAAAATGCGCGATCCCCAGAAATCAGAATCAATTTTAAAAAATGTTCCTAATTCGATGTTAGATCAACCTCTCCCGGCCATGCCATCGATGTTTTCAAATTCAACCTGTTTTCCTGATCAAGCCTTCTTTATCCGAATGCTCTATTCCTGTTTGGTCGATGCCGATTTTCTCGACACTGAAGCCTTCATGGATGAAAAGCGGGGAAACGCGAGACGGGCGACCTATCCGGACTTGGCAACACTGCTCGAAGCGTTTGACCGGCATATGCTTCAATTTTCTGAAACGAAGGGGTTGGTGAATGAATGCCGCGCCGATGTGCTGGAGCAATGCCGAAAAGCGGCCCAAAGTAAAGGCGTTTTCTCGCTAACGGTGCCAACGGGCGGTGGTAAAACGCTGGCCTCGATGGCATTTGCATTGCGTCATGCAGTGAAGCATAAAAAACAACGGATCATTTACGTCATTCCTTACACGAGCATCATTGAGCAGACGGCTCATGTTTTTAGAAGTATTCCTGGATTTGAAGATGCCGTTTTGGAGCACCATTCCAATCTAGTTTTGGATGATGAAAAAGAGTCCGCTTCCATTCGGAAACGATTGGCGATGGAAAACTGGGATGCGCCCATTGTGGTCACAACGAATGTTCAGTTTTTTGAATCACTGTACGCGAACAAAAGCAGCCGTTGTCGAAAACTCCATAACATGGCAAATAGCGTGGCTATTTTTGATGAAGCGCAATGCCTGCCACCGCCCTTTCTGCGTCCCTGCATTTTTGCGATTCGAGAACTTGCGCGTCATTATGGAGTTACACCGGTTTTGTGTACGGCCACGCAACCGGTGCTGGACAAAAAAGAGACCTTTGATTTTGCGTTCAAAGAAGGGTTCGAAAGCGTTGCAGAAATTATATCCAACCCGAGCGCGCTGAGCCTCAAACTCGCGCGCGTAAAAATCGAGCGATGCAATGACCTTGAACCCGTTGCCCATGCAGAATTAGCGGAAAAACTATTGGTCGAGAATCAGTCACTCTTGTGTATTGTGAATCGAAAGGCCGATGCCCGTGAACTCGCTGAAATGCTTCCTGCTGACCAAACGATTCATCTTTCAACGAATATGTGTGCGGCACACCGATTGGACGTGTTGGCGGAAATACGGCGTCGGCTTCTTGATTCAGAGCGCTTGCTTGTGATCAGCACATCGCTGGTTGAGGCGGGGGTGGATCTTGATTTCCCCGTGGTTTATCGCGCATTGGCCGGACTGGATTCGATTGCGCAGGCCGCCGGGCGTTGTAATCGTGAAGGCAAGCTGGACGTCGGTCGCACTGTGGTATTCATGCCTGAACACCAACCGGATTATGTCAAATCAGCAGCCTCCATTTCCACCGATTTCTTAAAGCCTGAAAAGTTGGATCGCATTTTTCTGCCCGACACCTTCCGCACGTATTTCAACGAATATTTTTTTATGAAAGGGACTGACGCGCTCGATGCGTTTGGAATACGCAACCTGCTACCACCAAAGGCGGAGGAAATCTGCTTCCAAACCGCGGCCGAAAAATTCCGGCTTATCGATGATGGCTGGCAAGTGGGGCTCATCGTTCCGTTTGGCGATGCCCCTAAATTCGTCGACCAATTGGTTGCCGGGTTTGGCGGAGAAAAATCACTCTTTCGAAAACTACAGCGATTCACCGTCAATGTGTCTCGCAGAACATTGGACACGCTGCTTGATGGCGACTACGCACGGAGCATTGAAGGATTTGATGGAGTCTATTATCTCCATACACCACAACTTTATAACGAGCAATTCGGTTTCATCCAGCCCGATTCGATCGACTGCTTTACTGGAGAAAGCTTAATTGCATAAGGAACTTTTTAGGAGGAACAACGATGAATAGAAGTAAACCCTTCCGGTTGCGAGTGAGTGGCGAAAACGCCTGCTTCACCCGTCCGGAAATGAAAGTGGAGCGAGTGTCGTATGATGTGATTACTCCCTCAGCGGCGCGCGGTATTTTTGAGGCCATTCTTTGGAAACCAGCTATTAAGTGGAACATCCTGCAAATTGATGTACTCAAGCCCGTGAAGTGGGAATCGGTTCGCCGAAATGAGGTCGGTAAAAAGATGGGCAAACCTTCCGCCGCACACATGGCCGGAGGCCGGCATAAATCCATGGAGTTGTTTATTGAAAAAGAGCGCCAACAGCGAGCGGGGCTTTTTCTTCGTGATGTGGCCTATGTCGTTCACGCCGACTTTGAAATGACGACAAAGGCGGGTGATGACGAAACAGTTACCAAGTTTGAACAGATGTTTTTACGGCGCGCCTCGCAAGGGCAGTGCTTCCAGCAACCCTATTTCGGGTGCCGAGAGTTTCCGGTCGATTTTGAATTGATTGAGTTGAAGGACGAATTGCCGGAGCCCATCCAGGAAACGCGAGATTTAGGCTGGATGCTGTATGATTTAGATTATCGAGGCAAAGAACCTATGCCGCAGTTTTTCCATGCCGAATTGAAAAATGGTTCGATTGATCTACGCAATGTGGAGGTGCGCTCATGATTTTGCAGTCGTTAGCTCAGTACTACGATCGATTGTTAAACGATCCAAACACTAATATTGCACCGCCAGGGTGGTTCCAAGGAAGACTCGATTATTTGATATTGCTAAAACCAACAGGTGACTTTGTTAGTGTTAGGAGCTTGAAAAGAGAAGAGGGGAAAAGGTTCGTTGGGAGGAAAACGATCTTGCCTTGTATAGGAAAGCAAGCGTTCAAGCATGCGAATAGTGGAAAAGATGCGAATTTACTATGGGATAATTCCAGTTTCATTTTTGGGTTGGGAAACAAGGGCTCGCTAAAACTCAATAGTTTCATTTCGTTGATTGATGAAAATTTGACCGACTTAGATGACCAAGGTATTGATGCAATCATTACTTTTCTAAAACGAGGGTTATCTGATCCTAAGTATTTTCATCCGATAATAACGGATCCTGAATATGGAAAAGAAATCGAATCTGGGCGCAGTAATATTTCTTTTGGTTTAGTTGATGATGAGCATATTTTTGTATTTGCGAGGCCCAAGGTCCGAGAGCGCATTTCTAAACTGGATATCAGTGATGACTCTCCTGTCGGTGTGTGTCTTGTATCCGGCAATTCGAATCAACCAATTGAGCTTTGTCATCCAGTAATCAGAGGAATTCGGAAATCGAATCCCACAGACCCTGATCCTAATTATATCTCATTTAATGAACCTGCATTTGTTTCATATAGGAAAAAGCAAAGTGCTAATGCCCCTTCCTCAAAAAGTGCTGTATTTGCCTACACGACCGCGCTCAATTATTTGTTGGCCAGCCAACGGCAACGGATGCAGGTGGGCGATGCGAGCACCGTCTTTTGGGCAAAAGATCCTACTGATTTCGAGGAAACGTTTTGCTCCTGTTTTGAGCAACCTGTCAAAGGAGAAGAGGCCGTTAAGTACGACCGAATTCGCAGCCTCTTAACAGCAGTTCGATCAGGTGTTCCTCCAGAAGATGAAGCGAGGCCGTTTTATGTGTTGGGGCTTGCCCCCAATGCCTCTCGAATTTCCATTCGTTTCTGGTATGCGGGGAATCTCAAGGAAATCAAAGAACGGATGGCGCGGTTTTTTGACGATATTGAAGTCGTGCGATCAAAGCGCGACCCCGAGTTTCTTTCACTTTTACAACTGCTCAGTTCGACGGCAACGGAAGGGAAAATTGACAACCTTCCGCCGAATGTGGCGGGTGATTTTGCTAGGGCCGTGATGATGGGCGGGAACTATCCGCGAACGCTACTGGCGAATGCGGTGCGTCGTTGTAAAGCTGAAAAAGAGCGCGTCACTTTTGCGCGCGTTTCCATTATTAAAGCCTGTTTAGTGCGGAATGCACATTTTTCAAATTCTAACAACAAGGAGGTCTC
The DNA here is from genome assembly GCA_937141895.1 of uncultured Verrucomicrobiota bacterium. Lineage (GTDB taxonomy): Bacteria > Verrucomicrobiota > Kiritimatiellia > Kiritimatiellales > Pontiellaceae > Pontiella. The sequence continues at coordinate 2,660 of CAKZQV010000250.1, read as the reverse complement.
TGTGGCACTGGATAAAACATACGGCAATATCGGATATGTGTTGGGTCGGCTATTTGCCGTACTCGAACGCATTCAGGAAAAAGCACAACCGGGAATCAATAAAACCATTCGTGATACTTATTTCGGAGCTGCCACCAGCTCTCCGCAAATCACGTTTAAGCGATTGGATGAACTCTCGATTCATCATCTCGCAAAAATTCGAAACAGCGGGCATTCCATCGTTTGGTATGAGCGGCTAAAGCAAGAGGTTTACGATTTGGTTCCGGCAGCCGGAATTCCCAATCAATTAAGTTTAGAAGACCAAGCCCGTTTTTCGGTGGGCTACTACCACCAGCGTCAGGATTTTTTCAAAACTAAAGAAACAGAAGTTACAGGAGAAGAAGCATGAGCGAAGCAATTAAAAATCGGTATGAGTTTGTCTTGTTGTTTGATGTGAAAGACGGAAACCCGAACGGCGATCCGGATGCAGGAAACCTGCCGCGTATTGATCCCGAAACGGGCAACGGTCTTGTGACGGATGTTTGTCTTAAACGCAAGGTGCGAAACTTCGTGCAATTAACGCAAGGCGATAAGCCGGAAATGAAAATCTTCATTAAGGAAAAGGGCATTCTCAACACAATGATCGACGCCGCGCATGAAGATCAGTTTGTAAAAGACGAGGAAAAAGCAGGCGATAAAACAGAAGCAGCTCGTCAGTTTATGTGTAAAAACTATTTTGATGTTCGAACCTTCGGAGCGGTGATGAGTACCGGGAAAAATGCAGGACAGGTTCGCGGTCCGGTTCAATTTGGTTTCGCACGCAGCAAAGATCGTATTTTTACAGGTGAACACACCATCACTCGTATGGCTGTTGCCACCGAAGCAGAGGCTGAAAAACAAAAAGGCGATAACCGCACCATGGGAAGGAAATTCACGATTCCTTACGGTCTCTACGAAGTGCACGGCTTTATTTCCGCGCCGCTGGCGAAACAGACCGGGTTTTCGGAGGGAGATCTAGAACTGTTTTGGAACGCGCTCCTCAACATGTTCGATCACGACCGCTCCGCCGCGCGCGGCGAAATGGCACCGCAAAAGCTGATTGTATTTAAACACGATTCCGAACTTGGAAATGCCCCCGCGCAGAAATTGTTCAATCTCGTAAAAGTCGAAAAGAGCTGTGGCGAAAAACCGCCGCGCTCGTTTGAAGATTATACCGTGTCGGTGGGCAGCGCTACGGATGGCGTGGAACTGATCGAGATGCTGTAGTCTGAAATATTAAATCTGAACTTTGAAATCCCGCGAAGCGGGCTGGAGCGACTGATGAAATATGCGAACTTTGAGGATGTGCCGGTTTGGAAAGATGGAATCAAATTGACGGTCAAGGTGTTCGAGGTGACGCGCGATGCTTCGTTCAAAGGCCAGGGCGATTTGGCAAACCAGATTCAGCGCGCGGCGCTGTCGGTGCCGAACAATATTGCGGAGGGGTTCGAGCGCGGAACCACGCCGGAACTCTTGCAGTTCCTTTATTATGCGAAGGGTTCATCGGGAGAGGTGCGCTCCATTTGTCATGTCATCGAAAGACTGTCGTCTTTCGATCATCTCAAATCTCAAATTTCAGATCTAAGATCGCTGGCGCGAAGGATTTCGCGCCAGCTCGGCGGCTGGGCGTTTTCATTGCAGGAGTCGGACATTAAAGGGACGCGGCATCTGACCGAAAAGTCTAAAACCGTTTATCAACAGAAGGGTAAAGCCGAGGCATTCATGGATCAGTTGAAGCAGGACCATGAGGCTCGGATAGAAGAGTTGAAGCGTGAGCGGGGAGAGGACTAGTGTTTTCCGATTCCGATCTTCTTCCGCTCTCTGCGCTGCAACATTTCATCTACTGCCCGCGTCAGTGCGCTCTGATTCATCTTGAGCAACAGTGGACGGAAAATCGGTTCACCGCTGAGGGAAGAGCGAATCACGACCGCGTGGATCGTCCCGAGCACGAAACGCGCGATGGCATCCGCTATGAATATGCCGTGTTGTTGCGGTCTCTTAAATTAGGACTCATTGGAAAGGCGGATGTTGTGGAATTCCATCCTGCGGATGGAGATGTGAAATATGAAATTTTAAATTTGAAATCCACGGGAAAAACGCTCCGCGTCTTTCCCGTGGAACACAAACGCGGCCGCCCCAAACCCACACATTGCGACTGGGTGCAACTCTGTGCTCAGGCGCTTTGTCTGGAGGAAGTGCTGGAGGTCGAGATCGAGGAAGGGGCCATTTTTTACGGTTTGCCTCGCCGCCGGCAACCGGTTGTGTTCACGCCCGAACTCCGTGCAGAAACCAAAGAAACAGCAGAGGCGTTACACAAACTCATGGCATCCGGAAAAACGCCGCCGCCTGAATACATCGAGAAGAAATGCTCGGCCTGTTCTCTGCGCGAAACCTGTATGCCGCGTGCGCATCGGCCTGTCGCAAGCTATGTGGCTGAGGCCCTATCTGAAATTTCAAATCTAGAATCTGAGATCTCGCAAAGCGAGTTGGGGAACGATTGATGAAAAAGCATCTTAACACGCTGTATGTGACTACTCAGAACGCCTATCTCCATAAAGAGGGGCAGTCCGTTTTGGTTAATGTAGAAAAAGAGACGCGGCTACGTGTCCCCATCCATACACTCGACGGCATCGTCTGTTTCG
>CAKZQV010000249.1 GCA_937141895.1 uncultured Verrucomicrobiota bacterium | reverse complement strand
CGCGGGCGAGCGAGGCGGGGTTGCAACTGACGTAGACAATGACGGGCGGTGCGATTTCCATAAGCATTTTGACTGCTTTGGGATTCATGCCGGCGCGTGGTGGGTCAGTGATGACCACATCGGGGACGCCAAAGGCCTCAAGCTCGGGTTTGATGGTTTTGAAGTCCTTCATATCGAGTTGAATAAATTCGCAGTTTTCGACGCCATGCCGCTTGGCGTTTTCCCGCGCGTCATTTACTGAGCTTTCAACAAGTTCAACACCCAGCACTTTTTTACAATGGCTGGATGCGAAGAGCGTGATGGAGCCGGTTCCGCAGAAAAGGTCGTAGACCTGATCGGTGGGTTTGAGCTGCGCGGCTTCCAATATTTGGAAATAGAGTTTTTCGGCCTGAACCGTGTTGGTCTGGAAAAAGGAGTTGGCGGAAATGCGATAGGTGTAGTCACCGAGCGTGTCCTGAATATAGCCGGGGCCAAAGAGCACAAATTCTTTTTCACCGAACGCGACGGTGTTTTTGGCGGAGGTGATGTTGTTGACGAAGGTGGTGAGTTTTTCGCCCAGGGTTTCCTGCAACCGGGTGCTCAGCTTTTCCATTAATTCAGGGTTATGGCTGGAAGTGACGAGGTTAACCATAAATTCGCCGGTATGGCCGCCATGGCGCACGACGAGGTTTCGCAGTTCGCCGGTGTGCGAGCGGGTGGAGTAGATCGGCAGTTCGTCTTTATGTTCCAGACAGAATGCACGAACAGTGCTGAGGGTGATGTTCATCTCTGGTGTGGAAAGATCGCAATGATTAATATCGATGGCTTTGGAGTAGCAACCCGGGGCGTGGAAGCCGAGAGCGAAATCGAGCGGTTTTTCATGATCGCCGGGTTCGATATTCATTTCGTCGGGCGTGAGGTAGCGCAGGTCGGTGAACGAGAAATCCATTTTATTGCGATAGCCGAACAGTTCGGGCGCGGGCAGGCATTCGCCGCATTCGATTTCTTTGAACCCTCCAAGATGATTCAGGGCGTCTTGTACTTGTTTGCGTTTGAGGCGGAGCTGTTCGGAATATTCCATGTGCTGCCACTTACATCCGCCGCAGAGGCCGAAGTAGGGGCAGATGGGTTTGATGCGGTGGGGCGAGGGTTTGACGAGCTCACACATGCGGGCGACGAGATATTTCTTTTTAATTTTGAAGATCTCGGCTTGGACCGTATCGCCGACGGCGGCCGGGCCCTGAACGAATATGGAAATTCCGTCCTCCAGCCGTCCAAAGCTTTGGTTCTTATCACCTAGGTCGATAATTTCGACCTCCACTATCTGTTTCTTTTTGTACATGTGCGCGCGACCATAGTGGAGGTGCGGGTAGGGCGCAAAAATAAAGTCCCGCAGAATTCAGGTTGAAGCCGAGGGCTGAGTGCGTATCTTTGAGGGGAGTTAACTATGGGGGAACAATGGAAACGATTCAAAATATTATGACGCGCCGGAGCATCCGCAACTGGACGGATGAGCCGGTGACTGAGGAACAGCGGAAAATTATGCTGGAAGCGGCGATGAATGCACCGTCGGCCGCCGATGCGCGGCCGTGGCATTTTGTGACGATGGATGATCCGGAAGTGATCAAGCAGTTCACGAATTTGGGAGGCACAGAAATGTTGGAGCAGTCCACTTTGATGGTGCTGGTTTGCGGTGAATCCGCGAAAGAGATGTATCCGGGCTTTTGGCCGCAGGATTGTTCCTGTGCAGCACAGAATATGCAGTTGGCTGCGCATGATCTAGGGCTTGGCTGTGTCTGGATTGCAATCCATCCATTGGAAGAGCGTGAAAAAACATGCCGCGCAATTTTGGATATTCCAGAGAATATCACCCCGTTTGCTCTACTGGCGATGGGCGCGCCTAACGAAAAACTTGATCCAGAGTACCGATTTGATGCCGAACGGGTGCATCAAAACAAATGGTAACGTTTTGGTATTTCTTTTTTGAACGGATCGGTAAATAGTACGTCTGATTTCAAAACAACATTGGAGAAGAAAAATGGCAGAAGGCTTAATTGAACTCGATGGAAACGGCTATGACGAAGCAACCAACAGCGGTGTTGTGCTGGTAGAGTTTTGGGCACCTTGGTGTGGTCCTTGCAAAATGCAGACCCCGATTCTGGAAAAAGTTGCGGCAGAAATCGGCGATAAAGCTGTGATTGCGAAAGTCAACGTTGACGAAAATCCGGAGCTGGCTGCGAAGTATGGCATCCGTTCGATCCCGACCTTGATTCTGCTTAAGGATGGCGAAAACAAACAGCAGTTTGTCGGCCTTCAGCAGCAGGCAGCACTGGTTTCCGCTATCGAAGCTGAACAGTAAAAATTTCCAATCCTTGGAAAATGAAAAAGGCGCCACTTGGGCGCCTTTTTTCGTAGCGTTGCGGAGTCTTTGCTCCGCGCACCCAAACAGGGTGTCATAGGGTCAGGTTTGCTTTTGTTCGCTGTTCTCTTGCATGGGCAATTTCCTTTCGTAGTTGCATGACGTCACCCGATCGGCCGGGGCTCAAATGTCAGCCACACCTGGGCCGGTCAGCTTATCAGGCATGCTGATGCCGCAACCGGGCTTTTTCCAGCGGCGGCACAAAGTGCGGCAGCTTGGGAAGCGGCTCCTTGCGGTTACCCAGGCGTTTCAGCCTGAGCAGTTTACTGAACACCACCCAGCCGGCTGCTTCGAGCAGCATGCACAGCGGCGTGAGGATCAGAAATGACTGCGACAACAATGCGCCGTATGAAGCCGTTTCTGACGGACTATCCACAAGCAGCGTATAGCTGAGTGTGGCGGCTCCGACCGAGTAGATCGGAGCCCAGAGTAAAGCTCCCCTCGCGAGGGCATCACTCAGATTCCTTTCAGTTTCCCGTTCCTTCAGTATGTTCGTATTCATTTTTCTTTTCCTTATTTAACCGGGGTTTTAATTAGGGCTGAATACAGATCTTCTATATGTGTGGATACAGTTCCACTAGGAGTTGTATTCGGATCGACCTTCGGCTCCTCACCACCACGCTACTGGTTCAAGGGCCGACCTTAGTCGGGCATTGGAAATGCGGATTAGTGCTGTTTGCCTAATGCTTGTCTGTTGAGGTTGTGTTGAGGCGTTGTGGAGAGTACGGGGCAGACCATCATACCCATGTCGTTCCACATCGGCAGCCATGCATCGGTCTCGTGAGCGGCTTGAACCGCCGGTTCTCTCAGGGTGCGAATCACATAAATGATGCCCTTGATTGGGCTTATCGTTTTCATGTCTAATCTCGCTTCATTTCATTTTGGTTTAAATATGACCACATTGGTCGGATATTGAGCTCTCTATTGCAAAAGACGTGCCAGTTAGTGTGAGCCATCGTAAGTCGTTTATAAGTATTGGAATAGAGTTTTACCTAAATAATCCGAACAAATGAATGTATACCATTATTGTTCTATATATGTGCTGAAAATAACAAAATAGTATCTTTATGAATTGTCTGGGAGTATTTGTTTGGCTGGCCGGGCTTGAATCATTCGGCGACCGAATTTTTGGAGTACGTTAGAGTATTCCTGCTTCCTGGAAACTGATGTGAATTTTACGACCTAGCCAGGCGTCAGTGGCGGCATAGATCTGCTGGGATTTCGTCAGTTCTTTACGAGCCCAGTTGGAAACCTGTTCTTTTTTGGAGATGCGGAATCCGAAAAGAATGGCCGTAAGACCGCGCAGGCCCAGGTTTTTTATTTTCGCTCTTTTGGCCGCAGTGGCTAGCTCAACAAAACCATTGGGTTCAAATACTTCCAAGGCCTGGAGCTCGTCCACATCTCGTTCGAGGGCGACCCCGTCGTCCCAGACTCCTACCTCGGCGCGCACCC
>CAKZQV010000248.1 GCA_937141895.1 uncultured Verrucomicrobiota bacterium | reverse complement strand
ACTCGGGATGGCCCGGCGTGTCGAAGCCGAGTTGACGGAAGTTCTTGATCTCTTCCAGCGGCAGATCGTAGCCCGCCAGATGCAACCAGCTGTAGAGGAACATCGAACCGTGGCCAGCGGAGAGGATGAAACGGTCGCGGTTCAGCCATTTCGGCTCTTCCGGATGATAACGAAGTCCGCCCCCGGCCCAGAGGACCGCGCCCATTTCTGCACAACCAAGCGGTAGGCCCAGATGCCCGGAGCTGCAGGCATGGACCGCATCGAGTGCCAGACCGCGGGACTCGGTGGCAGCTTTTTGAAGAATTTCAGCGTTCATAGGATTGATCAAAGCACCGAACGATGAACCAGCTCACACAAATTAAAAGGAAAAACCCAATTTGTCCTTCATTCCTTATTTTATGACCTGTCCCTAAAAAGAGGGTTGACGGGTGGGTGGAGGTGGGGATGGTAGAGATATGCGAATGCGGCGGATGAAGGTGAGGGGAGGGGCGGCGTGTTATCACTGTATGACGCGGACGGTCAATCGGGAGCGGTTGTTCGGGGCGGCGGAGAAGGAGATGCTGAGGCGGATGCTCTGGCAGGTGGCGGACTACTGCGGGGTGGAGGTGTTGACCTACGCGGTGATGTCGAATCATTTTCATGTATTGGTGCGGGTTCCGGAGGCGGGACCGATCAGCGACGATGAGCTGCTTCGGCGCTGGAGCGTGCTTTATCCGCGACCGACGAAGTATGAGGCGGCGCGGGCGAGCGTATTGAGCCGGGAAATGGCAAGGGACGGTGAAGAGGCAGAGTCATTCCGCCGGCGGCACCTTTCCCGGATGAATGATGTTTCCGAGTTCATGAAGACGCTTAAACAGCGGTTCTCGATCTGGTTCAACCGGCAGCGGGGCCGTTCGGGGCCCCTCTGGTCGGACCGGTTCAAAAGCGTGCTGGTGGAAGGAAGGGGGAATCCGCTTCAAACAATGGCGGCCTATATCGACCTCAACGCAGTGCGGGCGGGAATCGTCAAAGATCGGAAAGATTACCGCTTTTGCGGTTATGGGGAGGCAGTGGCTGGCCGGGTCGAGGCCCGCGAAGGTCTGGCAAGGGTCTGGAATAGCCACGCGGACGGAAG
>CAKZQV010000247.1 GCA_937141895.1 uncultured Verrucomicrobiota bacterium | reverse complement strand
GACCGGTAACCGGTCCGAAGACGCGCTGCCGCTGGCGGACCAGCTCCGCCTCGGGCGCGGAGCGCACGGAATCGAGCGGCTCCGTTTCCAGCGAGCGCGAATCTTCGGTCGAGGTCGGCTTGGCGGCGGCCTACGAAGTCGACCTCTGGGGACGAGTCAAATCCCAGACCGAAGCCCAAATATTGAACACTGCGGCGACGCGCGAGGAACTCAACGCGGCGGCCATCACCCTCACCTCGCGGGTTTCCAGCACCTGGTTGACAATCATTGCTCAGCGACTGCAGCTCGAAGTCATCAACCTGCAGCTCGAGGCCAACAAAACCTCGCTCGAACTGATTGAGCTGCGGTTCAAACAAGCCTTATCCACCTCGCTCGATGTTTTCCAGCAACGCCAGACGGTTGCCGGCACCGAATCGCTCGTCCCTCAGCGCGAACGTAATGTTCAAATCCAGAAGAACGCTCTCTCCGTACTTCTCGGTCGCGCCGACTTCCAATCATTGGAAATTGGACAGACCAATCTTCCAACCATTGGAAACCTTCCAGCCATTGGAATTCCCGCGGATGTGCTGGCTAATCGGCCGGATGTTCGTGCGGCGGGTCTTCGACTCTATTCTGCCGACTGGCAAGTCAGCGCGGCTAAAGCCGACCGGCTTCCCGCACTCAGACTTACCGGCTCACTGGATTATACCGACAGCACCATCGCCGACCTCTATGATAACTGGGCGGCAAACCTTGCGGCGAGTTTAACAGGGCCCATCTTCGATGGAGGCCGACGTAAAGCTGAAGTGGCGAGACAGAAAGCCATTGCTGCTGAACGGCTCGCTTCATATCGGGAGACGGTCCTGAATGCGATCAAGGAAGTGGAAGACGCGCTGATTTCTGAACGCAAGCAGCATGAGTATATTGCCAAACTGGATATTCGGCTGAACGCTGCGCGCCGCTCCTATGAGGAATCCGTCAACCGCTACCGCAATGGGCTGGTGGAATACACGACCGTCCTCATTCAGCTCAACACCCTCCAGGGATTGGAACGCGATCGCGTTGCCGCCCAGCTCGACCTCCTTCAGTATCGGATCAATCTTTATAAAGCTCTCGGCGGATCTTGGCCGAGCGAACTTGAACCCCTTTCAATCGGAGAATAATCATGTCTAAACTTCTTAAAGCCATCATATGCGTTGTATTGGTCGGGCTGGCCATTGTCATCTTCAAAGTCCTGATTGCCACGGCCCCAAAAGCTGAAAAGAAAAGGCCGCCGAAAATGGCTCCTCTCGTGGAAACCACACCCTTGAAGTCGGCGAATCAAATCGTTCAGCTGAAGCTCACCGGCACCGTAACTCCGGCACAGATGATCAAACTGCAATCCCGTATATCCGGGGAAATCATTTCGAGATCGCCCGACTTTATCGACGGCGGGCTTATTAAAACAGGTGAAGAGATACTGACCATCGATCCGGTCGACTACGAACTCGCTCTAGCCGATGCGCGATTCAAGCTGGAAAATGCTCGTTTTGCCTATAAGCAGGAACTCGGTCGACAGGAAGTGGCCAAACGCGAATGGGAGTTGCTTAAATCCGATGATGCAACGGAACTGGAGCAGGAACTTTCCCTGCGCAAACCCAACCTGGCCGCGCGGAAAGCTGAATTGGACGCCGCCGAAGCCGCCCTTAAAAAAGCCGAAATCAATCTGGAACGCACCCGGCTCTCCGCCCCGTTCAATGCCATGGTGCTCAAACGGAACGTCCACATCGGTTCCCAGGCCTCGCTCCAAACGGAACTGGCGGAGCTGGTCGGGACGGATGTCTACTGGGTGCAGGTCTCCATCTCCGTTGATCGGCTGAACTGGGTCACCATTCCCGGCAGCGCCGTGAAAGTGGTCTCCTCCAGCGGAGCCGTACGCGCAGGCAAAGTGATTAAACTCTTAGGCAATCTGGAAGAAAAAGGCCGCATGGCCCGCCTGCTGGTGGAAGTGGTCGACCCGCTCTGTATCCAGCCTGAACATGCGGATAAAAAACCGTTGCTGCTCGGCGAGTATGTCCGCGTCATCATCGATGGCCGGGAACTTGAAAATATTTATTCCATCCCGCGCAGTTCACTTCGTGAAAATTCAGAAATCTGGATTGCCTCAGAAGAGGATAAACTGGATGTCCGAAAGGTGAAGGTACTCTGGCGCGATGCCGAACAGGTGATCATTCACGACGGCCTGAAGGACGGGGACCAGCTAATCACATCCGACATCAATATTCCGATCCATGGAATGGATGTGAATACCGGTCAGAACAAGGACGTAAAAAAACTACAGAATAAACCCGCAGCCAGCAAATAACCCAACGGCAGAGCATTTCCGAGGATTGGAAAATGAGCAACGATTTAGAACCGAAACGCGGCCCCATTGCCTGGATGGCAAAAAATACGGTGGCATCAAATATTCTGATGATTATTCTGCTCGGTGGCGGTATTTTTGCAACCACACGGGTAAATCAGGAATTCCTTCCGCAGTCTGAACTGGATGCAGTAAATATCAGCGTTTCCTATCCGGGCGCCAGTCCCGATGAAGTGGAACAGGGTATTCTCCTCGCCGTTGAAGAAGCCGTTCGCGGAATCGATGGCGTTAAAAAGGTTACGTCCAATGCCAATGAAGGGAGTGGCTCGGTCCGCGTGGAAATCATCGAAGGCAACGATGTCAGCCGCGTGACCGACGAAGTTCGTAATGAAGTCGACCGCATCCGCACCTTTCCGCTCGATGCCGAAGAACCGACCATCAGTGCCGCCACCTTTAAACGTTCCGTGATGGATGTTATTGTTTCGGCCGATGTTTCAGAAGCCGTTCTCCGTGAACTGACCGAACAGACGCGTGACCGTCTATTACAATCCGGCGGGGTCACTCAGCTGGAACTGGCCAATGTCCGCAGCTACGAGATCGCCATTGAAATCCCCCAAGCCAAACTGCGTGAGCTCAACCTCTCCCTGCAGGATGTATCCGACATTATTGCCCGAAGTTCTGTGGAACTGCCCGGCGGCGGCATGAAAACCACATCCGGCGAAATTCTTGTCCGTGTGAAAGATCGTCGTGATCTCGGGCGCGAGTTTGCCCGAATCCCGATTGTGACGGCAATAGACGGCACCCAGCTGTTGCTCGAAGATATCGCCGACATTACAGACAGCTTCGACGAGTCCGACAAATACACCTATTTCAACGGGAAACCGGCCATGACCATGACCGTCTACCGCGTCGGCAAAGAAACGCCAATCTCTGTCGAAAAGGCCGTGCTTGGCGTACTGGAAGAATTGAATGCCACCATGCCAGATGGAGTTGAATTTACGCTATGGAATAACCGGGCCGATATGTTCCGCGGTCGTATGGGTCTGCTCATCAAAAACGGGGCCATGGGCCTTGTGCTGGTATTTGTACTGCTCGGCCTCTTTCTCGAAATGCGGTTGGCTTTCTGGGTCATGCTGGGAATTCCGATCTCGTTTCTGGGCACGTTCCTTTTCATGGGGCCTATGGACGTCAGTTTGAATATGATCACCATGTTTGCCTTTCTGATTGCTCTAGGTATCGTGGTGGATGATGCGATCGTGGTGGGTGAAAACATCTACCACCATCATCAGGACGGCATGCCCTTCCTCCAAGCGGCTATCAAGGGGGCCAGGCAGATTGCCGTGCCGGTGACCTTCAGTATTTTGACCAATATCGTCGCCTTTATGCCCCTTTATTTTGTACCCGGGGTAATGGGTAAATTCTTCCGGAATATTCCGCTCATTGTCTGCACGACATTCCTGATCTCCTTGGTGGAAGCGCTCTTTATTCTGCCCGCTCATCTGGCCCATCAGAAGGATAAGGGAAAAACGAGTGCGCTTCACCGTTGGCAGCAGTCCTTCAGCACAAAATTCACTTTTTTTGTTCGTAATGTCTATGGCCCGTTTCTCGATAAGGTACTGCAATTCCGCTACATCACGCTGAGCATCGGCCTCGTGATCCTGATCATTACTCTGGGCTATGTAAGAAGCGGCCGCATGGGTTTTGAACTGTTCCCCAGCGTGGAATCGGACATTGCCATGTGCAGCTTTCAATTGCCCTATGGCTCCCCGGTCGAAAAAACCCAGCTGGTGCACGACCGAGTAATCGCCGCCGGAAAAAAAGTAATTACTGAAATCGAGGAGGAATATGGTCGCCCGATCATTAAGGGGGTCATCTCCACCATCGGGGTTGGTGGACGCAGCGGACCCTCCGGCGGGCATGCGGCTCAAATTTCCTATGAACTGCTGGATGCGGACAGCCGTCCCGTGTCCACACAGGAATTTGCAGACCGCTGGCGCCAGGCCACCGGAAAACTCAGCGGTCTGAAGAGTATCCGGTTCCGTGCCGACTCGGGCGGCCCCGGCGGAGGATCCGATGCGCTGACCGTTGACTTGTCCCACCGCAGTATGGATGTGCTGGAACAAGCCAGTAAAGAACTGGCCGAAGCCCTCCGAGCATATCCCATGGTGCAGGATATCGACGATGGCTTCACGCCAGGCAAACCGCAGATCGACTTTTCCATGAATGCCGAAGGACGCAGCCTCGGATTGACCTCCCGCGAGATCGCCCGCCAGGTTCGTAATTCCTACTATGGCTCGGAAGCGATCCGCCAGCAGCGCGGACGGAATGAAATCAAGGTAAAGGTCCGCCTGCCGGAAGCCGAACGCGATACAGAATACAGCCTCGAAGAAATGATTGTGCGCACTCCCGCAGGCACAGAAGTTCCGCTGCGGGAAGTCGTAAATGTGGAACGCGGACGGGCATATACCAGCATCAGCCGGCGCGACGGCCGGCGCGTGGTGACGGTTTCTGCCGATGTAAAACCAAGGGATCAGGTACCGCAAATGCTTGCCGTTCTCACATCGGAAATCCTCCCGGATCTCATGCAGCGCCATTCCGGCCTCACCTTCTCGTTTGAAGGTCGCCAAGCCGATCAGCGCGAAAGCGTAGGCGGGTTAATTACCGGGTTGTTTACGGCTCTGGTTCTCATCTATGTCCTGCTCGCCATACCATTCAAGAGCTACTGGCAACCGATGATTATTATGGTCTCTATCCCTTTCGGTGTCGTTGGCGCTGTGGCCGGCCACCTTCTTTTGGGCTTTTCACTTAGTTTAATGAGTCTATTCGGTGTGGTCGCGCTCTCCGGCGTGGTGGTGAACGACTCGCTGGTCTTCATCGATTTCGCGAACCAGAAACGGCGTGAAGGGTTGGATATGCACGATGCCGTTCTTTCGGCGGGCGTCCAGCGCTTCCGACCGATTATCCTGACCACCCTGACCACCTTCTTTGGTCTGATGCCCATGATCCTGGAAACGTCACGGCAGGCGCGCTTCCTGATCCCGATGGCCATCTCGCTCGGTTTCGGCATCCTCTTTGCAACCGGCATTACGCTCCTGCTAATTCCGTCTTTGACGATGATTCTCGAAGATATCGGAAAATTATTAAAAGGGTCGCGTGAGTAAACTGCTGCACGGTTCCGTTTCCGGACAGTTAACCCGCCTGACGCTTCCAAGTATTGGAGGCATGTTGGCGATCATGGTCTTAAATCTGACGGACACGTGGTATGTATCCCGTCTGGGAACCGATGAACTGGCCGCGATGGGCTTTACCTTTTCCGTGGTCATGATCGTCGGTGCACTGGCCATTGGATTTTCCTCCGGTGCCGCCTCGATTATCACACGGGCACTGGGCGCAGGAAATAAAGCATTGGCCTCGCGCACGGCATCCGATGGCCTCGTTCTGACGATCGTAGGCACACTGATGGTGAGCATGGTCGGTTATTTCAGCATTGATCCCCTCTTCCGCATACTAGGCGCCGAAGGCCATGTGCTCGATCTCACCCGAAGCTACATGCAGCTTTGGTTTCTCGGAGCCGTGGCCGTCATTATGCCACCCGTTTCCGATGGATGTCTCAGGGCCGCCGGCGATGTCGTACGCCCGGTTATCGTTATGTGCTGCATTGCCCTCCTCAATGTCATACTCGATCCGATCCTTATTTTTGGATGGGGCCCTTTTCCGGCCTTGGGAATCGAAGGCGCCGCATTGGCCACCATAATTGCGCGTACCTGCGGAATGATGGCTTCGCTCTATTTTCTGCATTTTAAACATCACCTGATAGACTGGAGGTTTCCCCGTATCCGGGAGATGCTTCGCTCATGGCTTGAAATCATCCGTTTAGGCATTCCCGCGGCCATTACGCAGGCTCTCAATCCGGTCGCCCAGGGTTTCTACATCCGCCTCGCCGCTGGCGTCGGCGGAGCGCAGGCCGTGGCCGCCATGGCGACCGGCACTCGCATCGAAGCGTTTCTGCTCATTCTCGCCATGGCCTACGCCATTGCCATTATCCCTTTTGTCGGACAGAACTATGGTGCCGCCGAACACGGTCGTATTCAGGAAGCCCGGCGGATCAGCAACCGCTTTGCACTGCTCTATGCCGGTGCTGCGCTGCTTATTCTCCTGCCTGCCGCCCGGCCGGTCTCCAAGCTGTTCAGCGCTGACCCGGAAGTGATCCGTCTGAGTACGACCTACCTGCTGATTGCCGTACTCGGTATGGCCGGCATACTGGTCAGCATGTGGATGAGCCAATTCCTGAACGTCATTGGTAAACCCCGCCCGGTCATGGTTATCAACCTCACCCGTGTATTTGCATTCGTCATTCCGCTCAGCCTGCTGGGAAGTACACTTTTTGGATTCACCGGACTGGTGGCCGGCCTTACACTCGGCAACCTCTGTTCCGGAACACTCGCCTATTTCACCTCTCGGACAGCGCTTCGTTAAAGCGTTTTAGTTCTTCCAATTACTGGAAAAATCGAGTCCGATATCTTTCAACGATTGGAAATACACTATGGGCGAGCAGGTCGAAAAAAAGGGCTATTCATTCGGAACGTTTAAAGGGGTCTACACGCCCAGTGTGCTGACCATCTTCGGCGTCATCATGTATCTACGCTTCGGCTGGGTGCTGGGCAACGTCGGCCTTTTCGGTACGTTGCTGATTGTGACGATGGCCACGCTGATTACCTTCCTGACCGGCCTATCCATCTCCGCCATGGCCACCAATATGAAAGTCGGCGGCGGCGGCGCCTATTTCATTATTTCGCGCTCCCTCGGACTCGAAGCCGGCGCGGCCATCGGACTGCCCCTGTTTTTTGCCCGAGCCATTGGGGTGGCATTCTACATTGCCGGTTTCACCGAAGCCCTGATGTCGCTGGGCAATCCCCTGCCCATGTTCGATCCTGCGGTGGCCGCAAAAATAATTTCGAGCGCCACGCTCATTGCCATTACCGCGTTGGCTTATATTTCAGCGGATCTGGCGCTCAAGGTGCAATTTGGAATTTTTGCGGCCATTGCACTTTCTTTGATCTCACTGTTTATGGGGAAACCCTCCGAAGAAATTCTTATGGTGCCGCCGGATGCCATCATTCCCCCCAAAGCGGCCTTCTGGGTTGTGTTTGCGGTTTTTTTCCCGGCGGTCACCGGTATTGAAGCCGGCCTTGGATTGTCGGGCGACCTGAAAGATCCCTCAAAATCGCTCCCGCGCGGAACCATGCTCGCGATTGCTACGGGCTATCTGGCCTATATGATCCTCCCGATATTTCTGAGCACGGTCGTGCACGATCCCGACTTACTGCTCATCGACTCGGCCATCATGACCAAAATTGCCCGCTGGGGCATACTGATTACCATCGGCGTTTTTGCCGCATCGCTCTCCAGCGCCCTCGGCTCCTTGCTAGGTGCCCCCCGCACCTTACAGGCGCTGGCGGTGGACCGCGTGATTCCCGGATTTATAGGCAAGGGTTTCGGCAAAGACAAAGCGGATCCTCGTATTGCCACGTTTATCTCTTTTCTGGTGGCCCTCGCCGCCGTTCTGCTCGGAGACCTGAACCTGATTGCGCCGATTCTCTCCATGTTCTTCCTGCTGTCCTATGGACTCCTGAATCTCT
>CAKZQV010000246.1 GCA_937141895.1 uncultured Verrucomicrobiota bacterium | reverse complement strand
TGGAAGATTCCGCTGTCTCTGAGGAGGCACTGGGAGCTGCCCTGCGCCGCGCAACAATCGCTAATGATATCGTTCCGGTTCTGGTGGGTTCTTCGCTAAAAAATAAGGGTGTACAACCCTTGCTCGATGCGGTGGTTTCCCTGCTTCCTTCTCCGCTTGATATTAAGGCTGTTGAGGGGGTGAGTCCGAAATCCGAGGCGCCACTTTCCCGCGAAGCTTCCGACTTTGAGCCGCTGACCGGTCTCGTTTTCAAAATGACGACCGATAAGTTTGTCGGCAAACTGGCCTTTGTTCGTGTTTATGCCGGCCAGCTGAAAAAAGGCATGAATATTTACAATCCCCGCACCAAAAAACGCGAACGTATCGGGCGCCTTCTGCGTTTGCATGCGAATCACCGCGAAGATATTGATGTGCTGTACGCCGGGGAAATCGGCGGTATGGTCGGGCAGAAGCTGTTTACCACCGGTGACACGGTCTGCGCCGAAAACGATCCGATCGTTCTGGAAAATATCGAATTTCCAGAACCTGTAATTTCCATGGCCATTGAGCCGAAGAGCACGGCGGATAAAGATTCGCTGGTTAACGCGCTTAAAGACATGGCCGACGAAGATCCTACGTTCCACACATCGATTCATGATGAAACCGGCCAGACCCTGATTGCGGGTATGGGCGAGCTGCATCTTGAAATCATCAAGGATCGTATCCTGCGCGAATATAAAGTGCAGGCCAATGCGGGTAAGCCGATGGTGGCCTACCGCGAATCCATTTCCGCCAAAGGCGAAGGTTCTTTCACTTTCGAACGCTCCATCGGCGACGAAAACCACTTTGCTGCGCTGACACTGGCTGTTGAGCCGAATGCGGCCGGCGCGGGGAATATCATTACATTTGATGTTTCCAGTAAAATTATCCCGGACGAATTCCGTAAAGGAATTGAAGAGGGAATTGCTGACGCTCTGCTGACCGGCGTGCTCGGCAACTTTGCCATCATCGATACGAAAGTTACGGTGATTGGAGGCCAGACCCACGATACGGATTCCTCAGAAGTGGCTTTCCGATCGGCAGCGGTTATGGCACTTCGCGAGGCGGTCAGCAACGCCAGCCCGGTTCTGCTTGAGCCGATTATGCTGCTGGAAATTGAATCCCCCGAGGAACATCTTGGTGATGTAATGGGTGACCTCAACAGCCGTCGTGGACGTATCCGCGAAATTAAGGCTACTAATGATCTTCAGGTCGTGCAGGCGGATGTTCCGCTTGCCGAAGTTTTCGGATACGCAACGAGTTTGCGTTCCTTAACAAAGGGTAGAGCGAGCTATTCGATGGAACCGCAAGCGTTTGATCCGGTTCCGCCCAATATGACAGACGCTATCCTTAACCGTTAGAGAGAGAATACAATGACAAATCAGAGAATCAGAATTCGGCTGAAGTCGTTCGATCACCGTGTGCTCGACGTTTCCGCCACTGAAATCGTCGAGACGGCTCGCCGTACCGGTGCTCGCGTTGCGGGCCCGATTCCGCTGCCGACTCGTATCGAGCGCTTCACGGTGAACAAAAGTCCGCACGTGAATAAAAAAGCGATGGAACAGTTCGAGATCCGTACACATAAGCGTCTACTCGACATCATTGATCCCACCATCAAGACCGTGGATGAGCTGAAAAAGCTCAACCTGCCGGCCGGTGTGGATATCACCATTAAGATCTAAGGAGGTTTCAATCATGAAAGGTTTGATTGGAAAGAAACTGGGCATGACCTCCATCTATACTGAAGATGGTGCCGCTGTTCCAGTAACGGTTATTGAAGCAGGTCCCTGTGTGGTGACTCAGCTGAAAGAAGAAGGTAAAGACGGCTACAAAGCTGTACAGCTCGGCTATGGCGACCAGAAAGAACAGCGCCTGACGAAGCCGGCACTCGGCCACCTGAAAAAAGCAGGTGTTGTGGCCAAGAGCGTTCTGCGCGAATTCCGCGTTAAGAGCGACAACGAAGAAATTGAAGAAGGTCAG
>CAKZQV010000245.1 GCA_937141895.1 uncultured Verrucomicrobiota bacterium | reverse complement strand
CGGAATTTCATAGGCCCCCGGAACGCGCACGAGGTCAATGGTCTCCCGTTTCGCGCCATTCTGCTCCAGACACTGGTAGGCCGAACGGGCAAGTTCATCCGTCAGCTCATCATTAAAACGTGCAACCACAATACCGAAGCGCATGCCGGATGCATCCAGATCGCCTACGATCTGATTTGCCCCGATGCCGCCGATCGGCTCAATTTGTTTAGATATTCCCTTACCCATATAAAGCTCCGCCTGATTCAAATTTCAGGTTTCAAATTTCCAGTTTCTAAATAATGTGGCCCATCTTATCGCGTTTAGTGGCCATGTAAAAATCGTTATGTTCCCCGGGCGGCAATACCAGCGGCACGCGCTCCTTGACCTTGATACCATAATTATCCAGCCCCGTGATTTTGGCCGGATTATTGGTGAGCAGATTAACTTCACTCATCCCCATATCATTCAGAATCTGGGCCCCAATGCCATAGTCCCGAAGGTCGGCACCAAATCCGAGGTGCTCATTAGCCTCGACCGTATCCATGCCTTTTTCCTGCAGCTCATAGGCATGCAGCTTTTTCGCCAAACCAATGCCGCGGCCCTCTTGTCGCATATAGACGATCGCGCCATAGCCGTGTTCCTGGATGGCATGCATTGCCGCATGAAGCTGCTGACCGCAGTCGCAACGCAGGGAGTGGAACACATCCCCCGTCAGACATTCGCTGTGCACACGCACCAGCGGCATTTTACCGGAGTCCGCATTACCGCAAACCAGAGCCAGATGATCCTTATTGTCAACCGACGAACTGTACAGCTTCAGACGGAATGGGCCGGCATCGGTCGGCATATTAATTTCCCGCTCCATGTGGATCAGTTTTTCGTGGAGATAACGGTATTTGGTGACTTCGGCCACCGACGTCATCTTCAGGCCATGCGTATCCGAAAATTGACGCAATTCTTCCAGACGCATCATCTCACCGTCATCACGCAAAATTTCGCAGATAACGCCAGCGGGTTTCAGCCCAGCCATCTTGGCCAGATCGACTGTACCTTCGGTATGCCCCGCGCGCTCAAGAACGCCGCCTTTAACCGCTTTGAGCGGGAAGAGGTGTCCGGGTTTAATGAAATCTTGTGCGGCACTGGTTTCAGAAATCAGAGCCTGCGTGGTTAATGCGCGATCCGCAGCGCTGATGCCCGTGGTCGTTCCTTCCCGAATATCCACGGAATCCATGAAGGCCGTGTAATATTGATCAGAAGAATGTGCCGGGGTCATGCGGGACAGCCCGAGTTTGCGGAGTTGTTTTTCCTCCATCGGAACACAAACCAAACCCCGTGCATGCGTGACCATAAAGTTGATCACCTCAGGAGTAACTTTTTCGGCGGCACAAACCAGATCGCCTTCGTTCTCGCGATCCTCATCATCGGTCATGACGATTATTTCGCCCTTCCTGAATGCTTCGATCACATCCTCAATCGGATCGAATACGCTCTCACTCATAACTGCTCCTAATGTCAAAAATCCTTAAAGACCATACATCTTCAGGGGATTTTGCATAGGCATAGCTACGCATGATCTTCTCTCATCCAGACTGTACTGTCGGTGGCAGAATTTCACTGCCTCCTGTTTTCCAAACCCTGGAAAACTCGCGGACTGTCACCGCCGGTCGGGAATTTCACCCTGCCCTGAAGATCGGCGCACTATAGATGCGCGCTTATCGAATGGGCAAGCGCAAAATATGCACGAGACGTGCGGAATTACTTTGCGAGAAAAAGAGTCAGCGCAAGCGAACCGAGACACAGACAGTAGATTCCAAAACGCCAGAACCGACCGCGCTGCAGTAGCGAAACCAGCCACTTGATCGAAAAATAACCGACCACAGCGGAAACCAGAAACCCAACCACCAGCTCAATCACCCCATTGCCCGAGGTATTCCCCTCTTTGTAGAGATCAACGATATAGAGCAGGCTCACCCCGGCCAACAGAGGGGCCGACATCAGGAACGAATATTCCGCCGCAAGTTTCGGCTCAATGCCCAGAAATTTCGACATGCCGATCGTCGAGCCCGAGCGGCTGATTCCCGGCATCATGGCAAACGCCTGGGCAATACCGATCACCAGCCCCGAAACCCACCCCACCGGCTTTTTTCCAGCCTTTGGAAAATGGCTCGCAATCAGAAAAAGCCCCGTAACAATCAGCGCGCATGAAACATAAATCGGATGTGCGAATGCTTCCTCTAATTGATCCTTCAGCGTAAAGCCCACAATGATCGCCGGAATGCAGCCCAACAGCACCAGCAGAACAAAACGAATGGAGGCTTTATCCCCTTTGAAAATGCCAGAGATCACACCCGCCAGATGTTTTCGGTAGAAAACGAGAATCGAAATCAGCGTACCGGCATGGAGAACGATTTCAAGCGAAGCGCCAGAAGACACGTCCAATTCCAGGAAATGTTTGGAGAGTACCAGATGTCCCGAGCTACTGACCGGGAGGAATTCCGTAACCCCCTGAATCACGGCCAATAAAATAACTTTAAGCAGATTTTCCATGCGCACCCCTAAAAAAGAGCCCAAACCATACGTTTCGCACCAACCCTAATCAACAGCAATCCCATCAGGAGTTCATGAAGCCCATGCACAAAAAAGGCCCGCTCAGCGGAGCGGACCTTCAGAATGGTGCACCCGAATGGAGTCGAACCATCACGCCATTGCTGGCACAAGAACCTGAATCTTGCGTGTCTACCAATTTCACCACGGGTGCGATGAAGGGCGAATTTATACGCATCGAAATGATGCGAGTCAACGCCCGAAACTGAAAATTTTGAATGGGTTCCAGCCCTTGGAAACTTCCAATGGTTGGAACTTATTTATCCCCTTCTGCATCGCAGATATTGCAGGTGGAACAATCCATGGA
Source organism: uncultured Verrucomicrobiota bacterium (assembly GCA_937141895.1). Classification (GTDB taxonomy): domain Bacteria; phylum Verrucomicrobiota; class Kiritimatiellia; order Kiritimatiellales; family Pontiellaceae; genus Pontiella. The sequence continues at coordinate 885 of CAKZQV010000245.1, read as the reverse complement.
GGCAGGTTTGAACCCTTTACCTTCTTTTTTGGCTTTGCGGATGTTCAGGGCGTTCATTCCGGCCAGGAAAAGCCCCAGAATAATGAAGGCGCCAGGAGGCGATGTCCAGAGCATGAAATCGGTGTCCCAGTTGGGAATCATCTTAATCTGGAACAACGAACCGCCAGCCAGAAATTCACGGACAGCTCCAAGAGCCACCAGTGCAAGGGTAAAGCCAAGGCCCATACCAAGAGCATCCATAACGGACTTACCAACACCGTTCTTCGAAGCAAAGGCTTCCGCACGCCCCAGCACCACGCAGTTCACCACAATCAGTGGAATAAACAGACCAAGTGCATCGTAGAGTTCTTTTGGCGCGTAGGCCTGCATCACGAGGTCTATGATCGTTACAAAGGTCGCAATGATCACAATGTAGACTGGGATGCGGATTTTTTTCGGGACGATTTTCCGAATACTGGAAACCACGACATTACTACCGAGCAGCACAAACATGGTGGCAATGCCCATCCCTAATCCATTGGTCGCGCTGGTGGTAACCCCCAGCGTCGGGCACATACCGAGCAGCAGAACCAAAACCGGATTTTCTTTCCAGAGTCCGCGGGTAAATTCCTTCATCATTGGCCTCCTCCTTTGGAAAGCGCGTCAAGATTATCAACTGCGGTGCGGCTGATCGCATAGACCGCTTCGCTGACCGCACGACTGGTGATGGTTGCACCGGTTTTCCCATTGATGGCTTCGCCGTCTTTCACAATTCCCCACACTTCGTCGCCGGGGGCTTTTCCGGCATACCAATCTAGATAACAATTCGGCACTAACCCCTGAATTTCTTCTGAACCCTGGATGAGATCGATGATGGTTTTCTGGACTTTACGATCCGTGATCGCA